>CAVEBA010000041.1:0-12412 GCA_963613695.1 Sphaerochaetaceae bacterium | reverse complement strand
CGACGGCATCGTTCCCGCCGAAGAAGAAATCCTGCGCGCATTCCCCGCGGGAACGCGATAAAGTTGAAGCATTGAGCCGGTTCGTTGCAGTCGGCGCAAAAAAAAGCGTTCCCGTGCGGGAACGCTTTTTTTTACGATGCGCGGGAGCGCTTAGGCTTTTTCGATGAGGGATTTCCCGGTCATTTCCGGCGGAGTCGGCAGTCCCATCATGTCGAGCAGCGTCGGAGCGATATCGCCGAGCGCGCCGCCGGTCTGGCGCAGTTTCACGTTTTTCACGTCTTTGCCGTAGAGCACGACTTCGACGGGATTGAGCGTGTGTTGCGTGTGCGGGCCGTGCGTGGCTTCGTCGTACATTTCATCGACGTTCCCGTGGTCGGCGGTGATGAGCATGTCTACGCCGCATTCGTCGGCAACGGCGCAGATGCGCGCGAGGCAATTATCGACGGTTTCGACTGCTTTGATGATTGCGGGCTGTTTGCCCGTGTGCCCGACCATATCGGGATTGGCGAAGTTGGTAACGATGAGCGCGTATTTTCCGCTCCGCATTGCGTCAATCGTGGATTGGCAAACGCCCTCGGCGGACATTTCCGGCTTTTGGTCGTAGGTGGCGACTTCTTTCGGCGAGGGAATGAGCCCGCGTTCTTCGCCCGGGAACGGTTCGTCGCGGTAGTCGTTGAAAAAGAACGTGACGTGCGGGAACTTTTCCGTTTCCGCCGTGCGGAACTGTTTCAGACCTTGTTTTGAAATCCAATCGCCGAGAATGTTGACCATCGGCGCGGGCTTCGGGAACACGACGTTCGGGCAAAGTCCCTTTTGGTATTCCGTCATCGTGGCGTAGTAAATATCGAGTTTCTTCGTGCGCGGGAACCCGTCGAACTTGTCGTCGATAAACGCGTGCGTGAGCTCGCGCGGGCGGTCGCCGCGGAAGTTGAAGAAAATAACGCTGTCGCCGTCCGCGATTTTTCCGACGGGAACGCCGCCGTTGACGATGCGCGTCGGGAGCACGAATTCGTCGCCCTGTTCGGAATCCGACGAGGGATTTTTGTAATACCATTCGACGGCGGCGGTGGCGGAATCCGCGGTCAGCGCGTCTTCTCCGACGAGGCAACGATAGGCTTTTTCGACGCGGTTCCAACGGTTATCGCGATCCATTGCCCAGAAACGTCCGGCGACGGTTGCGATTTTCCCGAGACCGATTTCGGAGCATTTATCTTCGATTTCCTTGATGAATCCGACGCCGCTGGTGGGCGGGCTGTCGCGTCCGTCCATAAATGCGTGAATGCAAACGTTTTTCACGCCTGCGGTTTTTGCGCCGCGAATGAGCCCGTAGAGATGCGGGAGCGTGGAATGCACGCCGGCGGCGCTTGCGAGCCCCATCAGGTGAAGCGTGGAATTGTTTTTTGTAACGTTCCCGAAAGCGGCTTGCAAAACGGCGTTGTTTTTCATGCCTTCGTCGGTGAGCCCGAGATCGATGCGCATGATTTCCTGCGGAACGATACGCCCGGCGCCGATATTTTGGTGCCCGACTTCGGAGTTGCCCATAATTCCTTCGGGCAAACCGACCGCGGGACCGTGCGCGGCGACTTCCGTGCGTGGCCATTCGGCGGAAAGTTTGTTAGAGAACGGGATATTCGCGATTTTCAGCGCGTTGTATTTGTCCTGTTCCTTGTGGTGGTTGGCTCCCCAACCGTCTCGAATGACGAGTAGAACTGTTTTGCTCATAAGTGTCGGCGATTTTGCGCCTTTCGCGGGAACGGTGCAATTCGGAAAAACGGCGCGCAACGGCGCAGGAAATTTCAATTTGCGGGAACGGCGCAAATCGTTAGGATTTCCCGAAATTAAGCCGATTCGCCGAAATTCGCCGTGCAGAAAAAAAATGTCCAGATTCTAAAAAACGCGCCGCAGACGCTGATGTTCCTCTTTTGCGCGGCGCAAGCGTCCTTTGCGGCGGAAGAAAATGCGGACGACGGCGGCGTGCCGTTCACGGGAACGGACACGATTATCGACGCGCGCGACATGCGTTTTTCCGCCGAAGACGGAATGCAGTATTTGAGCGGCGGCGTGCGCGTTTCCGCGGGAGCGCTTCAATTGCGCACGGAAGAACTGGTGTTCGATTCCAATTCCAATTTCGCAAAAATTCCGACTCCGGCGACGCTGGATTTTCGCAATTCGCGGTTCGTGTTGGACTCGGCGAACTTTGACGGCGTGGAGCAAAAAATCGTTGCCGAAAACGTGCGCGGCGGGCGCGATGTCGCCTGCTTCGAGGGCGAAAGCATCACGGCTTCGCGCGATTCGACAAAAATCGCGGGAACGGCGTTTTACCTCGGCGAGCCGCATTGGTCATCGATTTCGTTCACGACGGGATGTTTGGAATACGATGCGCAGGAAGATTATTTTCACCTCGATGCTTCGGCCTTTCGCATCGCGGGCGTTCCCGTGCTGCCGTTGCCGCCGCTTTCGATTATGCGCTTTGACAGACCGCCGGTGCGCATCTGGGCGGATTCCGGCGACGGCGGCGCAACGGGCGTTTACGTGCGCACGGAAGTTTATCTGACGCTTTGGGACGCGTTCGAGCCCGGCGTTTTGCTCGATTTTTACGAACGTTCCGGCGTGCTTGCGGGTCCCGCCGCCGCTTACGATACGCGCGGGAACGATTCTCCGTGGAACATGAAAGGCTACTTCCGCTCCGGCTACATCAACGACACGGCGAACCGCAAGGACGATATTTACGGGAACGAAATCGGCGGGCGGCGCGGTTTTATCGATTGGTTTCACAAACAAAATTTGTCGGGGCTTGAGCTTTCCGCGTCCGTGCATCGTTGGAGCGATTCCGAAGCGGAACGCAATTTTCGTCCGAAAATTTACGATAAAAATCAGAATCCCGACACCTACGTCGAGGCGGTGTTCCCGGATCGCCGGTTTTATATTTCCGCGTTCGGGCGGTTTCAGCCGAACGATTATCAAAACGTGCAGGAGCGTTTGCCGGAAGTGCGTTTTGATTTGCAGCCGACGGAGCTTGCCGAAACCGGAATTTATCAGCATTTCAACGCGTCCTACGCAATGTTGCGCGAGACCAGCTCGGATCAATACAATTTTTCCCGCAATCACGTTCCCGCAAACGACGGCGCGGACACGCTCGAAAGCTCCCGCGCAAACGTTTACGTGGGCTGGACGGCGCCGATTCGCTTCGGCGATTTCGCTTCGTTCACGCCCGTGCTCGGCGTGATGTCGACTTTCTACGGCGACACGAAAAGCGGTTCGACGGAAAGCTCCTACTCGCGCACGCTCGGGCAAATCGGCTTCGATATGGATTTTATTTTCACGGGAACGAACGGCTATCGCAACGAAACGTGGGGAATCGACGGTTTGCGCCACGTGTTGCGCCCCGTGTTGCAGTATCGCTACATTCCGAATCCGACCGCCGGAAGCAATCACATTCCCGCAATCGACCGCGAAATTTATCTTTCCCGCCCGACGATTCTCGACCTCACCGAAAATCGGGCAATCGACGAGCTTTACGACGAACACGTTTTCCGAATCGGCTTGGAAAATCTTTTTCAAACGCGCGCAAAGGATTACGGTTCCCGCGATCTCGTCGCACTCGATATTTATCAGGATTTTAGAAAAACCTATCGCCCGAATGACGACCGGACGCTCTCCGACAACTTCGTCAATCTGCGCATCACGCCCGCACCGTGGGTGAGCTTTTCGCTCGCGCACCGCATGGACGCTTACGATTTTTCCACAAATTCGCTTTCGACGGGAACGACGCTGACCGACGGCGACGTGTGGGCGTTCTCGCTCGGCACAAATCATCTTTACAAAAATCCGTATCCCGCGGAATACGGCGAATCCCGAACGCGGCAGATTTGGACAAAGCTCGACTATCGACTCAACTCGTTTTGGTCGGCATTCATCGAGCTGCGCTACGACGACAGAAAAAATATTTTCACGGATCAGGTCTACGGTGTGCGTCAGCGTCTCGGGAACAACTGGGAAATCGAATATTCCGTGCGCTATCGGCAGGACGCCGGCGACGACAGCGATTTCAGCTTCCGTCTCGGCGCGAGTCTGATGCTCTTTTAATCGCGAAAAAAAACGATGAACGCGGAAGACGAGAGCGGGGCGTTCCCGCAGGAAACAAAAATTCGCGACGGACTTTTCGAAGACGAAGCGCCGGTCGTGCGCCTGTCGCGTTTCGAGGGACCGCTCGATTTGTTGCTTTTTCTCATTCGGAAAAACGAAATCGATATTTACGACATTCCGATCGAATCCGTAACGCGGCAGTATCTCGAAATTCTTCGCGCAAACGAACGTCTCGACCTCGACGTTGCGGGCGAATTTTTCGTGATGGCGGCAACGCTGATGTATATCAAAAGCCGCGTGCTTTTGCCCGCAAGCGAAACGCTCCCGGACAAGGACGACGCGCTCGCCGCTGTCGATGATGACGAAGAAACGGATCCGCGATGGAAACTCGTGCGCCAGCTCATCGAATACAAGCGGCTCAAGGAATCTTCCCGCCGAATCGAAGAATTGGCGGCGGCGCGGCAAGGATTCGTCGGGCGTGAAATCGTTCCCGAGGAAGAAGCGGAGCGCCGCCCCGTCGCTCCCGTGGAACGAATGGAGCTGTGGAACGTTTTCAACCGCATTCTGAAACGTCTCGCCGACAGAATTTTGCCCGGCGAAATTCAGGGCGATTCCGTAACCGTTGCGCAACGCATGGCGGAAATTTTGGAGCGCGTGCAAATCGAAAAATCTTTCGCGTTCACGTCGCTGCTTCCGGAAAAACTCACCGTCGCCGTGCTCGTTTCCACGTTTCTCGCGTGTCTCGAACTCGCGCGTCTCGGAAAAATCGTGGTGCGCCAAAACGAAGTTTTCGACGAAATTTTCTGCGATGCTCGCGAGGACGGCGTCGATCCGTTCCCGTCACGGCTCGACGATGACGACGGCGAAGATGCTCCGTTGCCGCTCTTCCCGCAGGAGGAGGTGGGCGCTCCCGCCGAGTCATGAAAGTGCTTCTGCACGTTTGTTGCGGCGTTTGCGCCGCGCATTGCGTCGATCTCTTGCTCGGGCGCGGAGACGATGTCGTGATGTTTTTCTCGAACGCAAATATTTTTCCGAACGAAGAATTTTTGCGCCGGCTCGAGGGCGCGGGAACGCTTGCGGCGCACTACGGCGTGCCGCTCATCGTTGATACGCCAGACCACGCGGATTGGCGGGAACGCGCCGCGCGAGGCTTTGAGTGCGAGCCCGAACGCGGCGCGCGTTGTCCGCGTTGCTTCCGCTATTCGCTGGAACGCGCGGCGGCTGCCATGCGGGAACGGCACTGCGATGCGTTCACGACAACGCTCACCGTCAGCCCGCACAAGCCGTCGAAACTCATTTTTGAAATCGGAAAAAACATCGACGCCGAACATTTCCTCGAAATCGATTTCAAAAAAAAGGACGGCTTCCGCCATTCTTCGCAAATCGCCGCCGCGCTCGGAATTTACCGCCAGTGCTACTGCGGCTGCGAATTTTCAATGCGCAAGCCCGCCTAACGCCTAATTTTTGCCCCGCGTTCCCGCGCGGCATTTCCCGCTTTCCGTTTTCGCGGAGCGTTCCAATTCCTAATTGCGCGCGGCGCGGCGAACGAGTATCATCGCGCGTCAATTATGAAAGTTTCCCTGCAGTGGCTGAACAAATACGTGGATTTGAGCGACGTTCCCGCGGAAAAAATCGCGGACGTGCTCCCGATGATCGGGCTTGAGGTCGAAGAAATTTCTTCGGCGGGTCTCATTCCGCTTGAAAACGTCGTAATCGGAAAAATCCTTTCGTTTGTTCCGCACGCGAACAGCGACCATTTGAGCGTTTGCCAAGTGGACGCGGGCGAAGGCTTCGTTCGCCAAATTGTTTGCGGCGCGAAAAATTTTAAGGCGGGCGACATCGTTCCCGTGGCGCTTCCCGGCGCAACGCTTCCCGGCGGAATCGTCATCAACGAAACGAAAATGCGCGGCGAAGTTTCGCAGGGCATGATGTGCTCGGCGCGGGAACTCGGGCTCGGCGACGATCACGCGGGCTTGCTCATTTTGACGGAGCGAAATCTCCCGCTCGGCACGTCGATCAATGCGCATTTCCCGCCGGCGGACACGGTTTTTGACATTTCCGTCACGGCGAATCGCGGCGATTGTCTGAGCATCGTCGGCGTCGCGCGCGACCTCGCCGCGTATTTCGACAAACCGTTGAAAATGCCCGAGCTTCCGGAAAACGTTGCGCCCGTCGCAAGCGTTCCCGCAGAAAATTCTTTGATCAAAAAACTTTCGATCGACGCTCCCGATTGCGCGCTCTACAACGCGTTTTCGATTCGCGGAGTGAAAGTCGCGCCTTCGCCCGAATGGCTGAAACGCGATTTGCTCGCCGTCGGTCTGCGCCCGATTAACAACGTCGTGGACGTCACGAACTGGGTGCTCATGGAGCTCGGTTCTCCGCTTCACGCTTTTGATGCCGCAAAAATCGGCGGGAACGAAATTCACATTCGCCGCGCGGCGGAGGGCGAAAAAATTCGTTTGCTCGACGGCAAGGATTACGAGCTTTCGTCGGAAATGTGTTTGATTGCCGATGCGGAAAAACCGCTCGTCGTCGCCGGCGTGATGGGCGGCGAAGATTCCGGCGTGACCGATGCGACGACGGATGTCGTGCTCGAAGCGGCGTGGTTTAATCCGGCGAGCGTTCGCAAAACTTCCCGCCGGCTCGCGCTTTCTTCCGACAGCTCCACGCGCTACACGCGCGATGTCGATCCGACGATGGTCGCGAAAGCGGGCGCTCGCGCCGCGCACATGATTTGCGAGCTTGCCGGCGGCGAAATTGTCGGTCCGGTCGTTTCTCTCGGCGCGTTCCCGCGCGGCGATCGCGAAATTGAAATCACGGGCGATTACGTGCGGGAATGCTGCGGCTACGACGTTCCCGATGCGGCGATTCTCGACATTTTCCGCCGCCTCGGTTTCACCGTTTCCGAAAACGGCGGCGCGTGGCGCGTGCTCGTTCCCGCGTTTCGTCCGGAAGTCGATCGCCCGATCGATCTCGTCGAAGAATTTGTCCGAATTTACGGCACGGAAACGATTCCGTCGACGGCGATTCCCGCGCCGGTCGTTCCCGCGGACGATGCGCCGGCGGCGGAATTTCGCCGCAAGGCGGGAGCGTTGCTCGTCGGGCAGGGCTTCGCCGAATGCGTGCACTACACGTTGCGCGACGAGACCGAACTGAAAAAATGTTTCGGCGAAAAAATTTCCTCTGCGCTCGCGCTCGCGAATCCGCTCACGAGCGAGCAATCGCACATTCGCCCGTCGTTGCTTCCGGGCTTGCTCGACGCGTTGAAACTCAATCTCTCCGCGCACAACGAGCCGCGCCGCTTTTTCGAAATCGGCACGGTGTTTCGTCCGCAACGCGACGGCGCACTGCGCGAGCTTGTTTCCGTGGCGTTCGTTGCGCTCGCCGAGCCGGTTACGCGCTCGTGGCGTTCCCGCGAAAAAATTGATTTTTACTACGCGAAAAAACTTTGCATCGACATCGCCGCGCGTGCCGGAATCGCCGAGCAACGCTTGCTTTTTTCCGCGATGAATACCGACGAAACGCCGCTCTGGCAAAAAGGGCATTCCGCCGCGGGAAGCGATCGCGCTCGCGCGCTCGAAATCGCTCTCGGGCTTGTGAACGTGAAGCTCGCGCAGCAGCGCTGGGACATCGGCGGGAACGTCATCGCCGGTGAAATTCTTTTCACGCAGGACGTTTTCAAAAATCCCGCCAAGCGCACGCGCTTCAAACCGTTTGCTTCGTTCCCGCCCGTGACGAAGGACATCGCGCTCGTCGTCGATGCCGACTTGCCGGCAGGCGATGTCGCCGACCGTCTCAAAGCGACTGCGACGAAAGCGACGGCGAAGCAGTTCAACGTCGAAAAGGTCAATTGCTTCGACGTGTATGTCGGCAAGGGATTGCCCGAGGGCAAAAAATCTCTCGCGTTCGAAATCGTCTTCCGCTCTGAAACGAAGACACTTACGGACGCCGAGGTGAACAAGGTTTTTGAAAAGATCATGCTCGACATCGAGCGCGCCGTGAAATGCACGGTTCGTCGATGAGCGGAGATTTCCCGCGGGAACGGCGTGCGGCGGTTGTTGCGCTGGGCGCCAATCTCGGTGACCGCGCGGGAACGCTTCGCGCGGCGCTTGCCGAGCTCGAAGCGCGCGGGAACGTGATTTTCGCGCGCTCGTCGTTTTACGAAACGGCGCCCGTCGGCTATCTTGAGCAGCCGAATTTTATCAATGCGACGGCGCTCGTCGGCGTTCCCGCCGAGATTTCTCCCGAGACGTTTCTTGCGGAGCTTCTCGACGTGGAAAAAAAATTCGGGCGCGTCCGTTCGTTTCCGAATGCGCCGCGCACGCTTGATCTCGATTTGATTTTCTTTGACGGCGAAACGCGCAACACGCCGGCACTCATGCTTCCGCATCCGCGTTGGCGGGAACGCACATTCGTCACGGAGCCGCTTGCGGAAATGCTCTCTGCGCTCGGCGAGCGCGTTCCCGCCGGCATTCGCCGCTTCATTTCGTAGCGCGATTCGCGGCGAATTTTTCTTCGTCGTTTCGTTTTTTTTGCGGGGACGCTTTCGGGCGTTCCCGTTTTTTTTAACAAAAAACTAACATTCGGCGAATACGGTCTGAACATTTGCAGGAGAAAATGGAGGGACAAAATTCAAACAACAAAGGAAAGACAAAATCATGATCAAAGAAATTCTCATCGGTTCTCTTGCAACGGTTTCCGCGGCGGCTTCGGCGAGCGCCGACGTGCTCACGCTGAACGGCGCGGGCGCATCGTTCCCGGCGCCGGTTTATCAGCTGTGGACGTATGCCTACACGCAGACGGGCAAGGCGAAGGTCAATTACCAAAGCCTCGGTTCGGGCGCCGGGCTTAGCCAAATCAAGGCGGGAACGGTCGATTTCGCGGGAACGGATAATCCGCTGACAATCGAACAGCAGGCGGAAGCGGGGCTGATTCAGTTCCCGATGCTCACGGGCGGCGTGGTCGTCATCGTCAACGTTCCCGGCGTGAAGAGCGGCGAGCTCAAACTGAGCCGCGCGGTGCTCGCGGATATTTTTCTCGGAAAAATTTCGAACTGGAACGATCCCGCGATTGCGGCGCTCAATCCGGGTGTGAAGCTCCCGAAAAGCCTGCCGATCACGGTCGTGCGCCGTTCGGATTCTTCGGGAACGACGTTTATCTTCACGGATTATCTGAGCAAAATTTCCGGCGAGTGGAAAGACAAGATCGGCGCGGGTTCGTCGGTCAAATGGCCGGTCGGCATCGGCGGGCAAAAAAATCCCGGCGTTTGCAACAACGTTGCGAAAATCCGAGGCGGCATCGGCTACACGGAATACACCTACGCGGTGGAAGCGAAACTGAATTGCGCGCAGCTCGAAAATCGCGAAGGCGAATTCGTTGCTCCGGCGGCGGCGAATTTTGCGGCGAGCGCGGCAAACGCGGATTGGAATAACGCTCCCGGATTTTTGATGATGCTTACGGATCAGCCCGGCGCGGATTCGTGGCCGATCACCGGCGTTACTTACATTCTGCTCCGCAAGGACACTTCCGCCGAACGTCGCGAAGCGCTCAAAGATTACTTCAACTGGTGCTTCACGGACGGCGCCGCTTCCGCGTCCCGCCTGAACTACGTGCCGATTCCGGAAAACGTGGTGAAGCTCATTCGCGAAAAGGCGTTGAACTGAAAACGCTCGCCGAAGATTCGGTTTTTCTTCAACCGCAAATTCTCGTGATTCGCGGTTGAAGAAAAAATCCGGCGAACAAAATTCGGAATCAAAAAAAAGTTCCTCGGAGCTCTCACTTTTTCTTTATGAAAAAAATCACTACGGATTCCTTTTTCAAAACGTTTTGCTTGGCGTGCGCCTGCATCATCGGCGCGCTCATGCTCGGATTTTTCGTGCAGCTGTTCGTCAACTCGAGCGATGCGTGGTGCCGGTTCGGGCTCGGCTTTCTCTGGTCAAGCGAATGGGATCCCGTCGCCGAAGAATTCGGCGCACTCCCGTCAATCGCGGGAACGCTTCTGACAACGTTTATCGCGCTCGCGGTCGCGCTCCCGCTTGCGTTCGTTTCCGCGCTTTATCTGACGGATGCGCCGCCCGCCGTCGGGCGCGTGCTTTCGCAGGCGATTGACTTGCTCGCGGCGATTCCGAGCGTCATTTACGGCATGTGGGGGCTTTTCGTGCTCGCGCCGCTGATGCAGGAATACGTGCAACCGTTTTTGGCGGAAACGCTTCATTTGGCGGACGTTCCCGTGCTCGGCGCGTTGCTCGTGAGCGATTCCGGATTCAACGGATTCGGATTTTTCACGGCGGGACTTATTCTCGCGCTGATGATTTTGCCTTACATTTGCGCAATCATGCGCGACGTTTTCAAAATGACGCCCGCCGTTTTGCGCGAATCCGCTTACGGGATCGGTTGCACGAAATGGGAATGCGCGAAAGATATCGTTATGAAATTCGGCATTCGCGGATTGCTCGGCGGCGTGTTTATCGGGCTCGGACGCGCACTCGGAGAAACGATGGCGGTGCTTTTCGTCATCGGAAATTTGACGGATGTTCCCGCGGCGCTTTTCGATTCGGGAACGACGATTGCGGCAACGCTCGCAAACAATTTCGCCGAGGCGGACGGCTTGCAACGCAGTGCGCTTTTCGCGCTCGGGCTCGTGTTGCTTTCCATGTCATTCGGCATTCAGGTTTTCGCGCAATATTATTTGCATCTGACTTCCGCGCGACGCGGAGAAAGCCGCTAAGCGAAAAAAAATAAAACGGAACGAAAAAGTAAAATGACAACGACAATTTCTTCAAACGCGTTCCCGCCGCGCCGGCGCCCGCTATTTTTCCGCAAGGCGCTCGATGCCGCGGTGAGCCTGTTTTCCGTGTTCGCGGTGGCGGTAGCTGTCGGCGGCATGGCGTGGATTCTCTTCACGGTCGTGGCGAACGGCGTTCCCGCGATTGATTTCGGATTTTTGACAAATCCTTCGAAACCTTACGGCATTCCCGATTCGGGAATTGCGAACGCGTTGCTCGGCACGCTGCTCATCACGCTTTGCGCGGCGGCGATTTCCGTTCCGCTCGCGATCGCAGCGGGAATTTTTCTCGCAGAGTTCGGACGCAAAGGAAAAATTCCCGCCGCGTTGCGTTTCAGCGCAAACGTGATGATGGGAATGCCGTCGGTCATCGTCGGACTTTTCGTCTACACGGTTCTCGTGATTCCGACGGGAAATTTCTCCGGCTTCGCGGGAGCGGTCGCGCTCGCGATCATCATGTTTCCGGTAATCATGCGCACGACCGAAGACATGCTTGCGATGGTTCCCGACACGCTTCGCGAAAGCGCGCTCGCGCTCGGAATGTCGCGTGCGCGAACGACGCTGTGCATCGTTTGCCGCGCGGCGAAAAACGGTTTGCTCACGGGCGTGTTGCTTTCGCTCGCTCGCGTTTCCGGGGAAACGGCGCCGTTGCTTTTCACGGCGATGTTTGCGGATTCGATGCCGAGCGGATTTTTCTCCGAGCCGACGGCAAATATGCCCGTGCTGATTACCGAATACGCGACGAATTCTCCGTTCGAGGAAATGCATGCGGCGGGTTGGGGCGCGGCGCTCGTCATCGCCGTCGTCGTGCTCGCGATCAACATTTTCACGCGCGTCGTTTTCCGCGAACGCAAGCGTTCCCGCCGCTAAAATTCAAGGCTCGGAACTTTTTCCAATTTTCGAAAAATCAAAAAAATGAACACGACACCAAAAATCTCCGCGAGGAAATTGAATTTTTTCTACGGCTCGCATCAGGCGCTTTTCGACAACGATATGGACATCGCCGCGAATCGCATCACCGCCGTCATCGGACCTTCCGGTTGCGGAAAATCCACACACCTGCGTACTTACAATCGGATTTTCGAGCTTTATCGCGAACAGCGTTGCGAGGGCGAAATCCTGCTCGACGGCGTGAACATTCTCGATAAATCCGTAGACGTTCTCGAGTTGCGGCGAAAGGTCGGAATGATTTTCCAGAAGCCGACGCCGTTCCCGATGTCCGTTTTTGACAACGTCGCCTACCCGTTGCGTTTGCATTTCAAAAAAAGCCGAAGCGAAATCGCCGATGACGTCGAACGCGCACTGCGCGGCGCTTCGCTTTGGGACGAAGTGAAAGACAAACTTTCCGCGAGCGGGCTCGCGCTTTCGGGCGGACAGCAACAGCGTTTGTGCATCGCGCGCGCAATCGCCGCCGAGCCGGAAGTGCTGCTGATGGACGAACCGACGAGCGCGATCGATCCCGTCGCAACGCTCAAAATCGAAGAACTCGTGCTCGGACTGAAATCGCGTTTCACAATCGTCATCGTCACGCACAACATGCAA
>CAVEBA010000040.1:0-12602 GCA_963613695.1 Sphaerochaetaceae bacterium | reverse complement strand
GACCAGTTTACCAGTCAACCAGTCCGCCGATTTTTTCTACTGGAAGTAATAGAAGAAAAAGAAGGTGGAGGGTGTAAGGTGGAGGGTGGAAAAGGCAACCTTCAAAAAATTCGTGGTTAAAAATCTTCTTTTTCTTTTGTTCCTTGCCGGTTCAAAAAAAGTTTTCTCTCGCGGAGACACGGGGACGCGGAGATTTAACCAAGAAGAAAAAAATCCGTGAAAATTCGTTAAATTCGTGGATAAAAAAACTCCCGCGGAGCGGGGATCAACCCAAGGTCTTTACACCCTCCACTTTCCCGCTACCAAACGGTTTTTGCGGGTTTGAGCTCGAGGGCGTCCTGTGTGGCGGGTTCGAGCGCGGAAAAGAAATCGAGACCGCTGCGGCGCTCGATTTCGCGAATGCTCGTCAAGTAGGCACGCGCGTTCCCGTCGAGATTTTTCGAGTGCGGGATCACGAATGCGAGCGTGCGCAAGGCGTTCCCGTGCTCTTCGTCGCAATCGACGATGATGAGAAAAAATGCATCGGGAACGGCGATTTTTCCGTGAATTCGTTTTGCGCGGGAACGCTCGTCGTAAAGCGGACCGCAAATGACCCACACTTCGCCGAACGCGCGCGTGTAGCGTTTCAGCACGCGTTGCTCCAACTCTTTCCAAAGCCCGGCGTTCACTTCGTGAATTTGCGGAACGACATTGGACATCAGAAAAGATTCGCGCTGCGCTTCCTCGCCGTAGCAGACGCTCATTGCCTGATTCGGCGCCATGTGCCCGCGATCGTAGCCGGAATGCGAGTAATCGCCCGGCGCCACGCGACTGCGCGTGCGCTTATCGATTTCAAAAACGGAACGCGCGCCCGCTTCAAAATTTTTCGGAGGAAAAACCTTGTAGGCGACCCACGCGGGATTTGCCGTTTCTTCGTCGTAGCCGACGAGATAGCCGCGATTTTTCAGCAGAGAAAGCGGTTGCGCGCTCGCGGGAACGCCGCCGAGCACGAGCCCCGTTGCGTCGAGCGTTCCCGCGTCCACGCGATGCCCGCGCACAAACGGCAAGCGGTGCGCGAGCTCGTCGAGCAGAAACGTCATTTCGTCCGGAACGGCAGGGCAATCGCGCACGACGTCGATGACGCGCACGATTCCGCTTTCGACGGTGTCGCGCGTTTCTTCGTCGCCGAAAAAATGTGTGATTTTCAGCGCTCCCGCGACGACGGCGAGCACGACGGCGCACACGACGAGTCGCCGAAAATTCAATTTCCACGGACGAATTTTTCCGCGCTTGCGCGACTTTCCCATGGCGCACGGAAACGCGAACGCGTCAGACGATTTTCACGAAATTGCGCTTGCCCGCCTGAATGACCGCTCCTGCGACGGATTCGCGCGTGAAGCGCGCATTTGCGTCCGCGAGTTTTGCATCGTTCACCTTGACGGCGCCGCCCTCGATGAGCCGGCGAATTTCTTTTTTACTCGGGAAAATTTTTGTCGCGGCGAGCAAATCGACGAGACTTGCGTCTGCCGTTCCCGCGGGAACGAGCGCGTCCCACGCGAATTCGGGAACGTCCGCGCGCACCTGTTTTTTGGAGAAAACGTTTTCGAACTGCTCGCGTTCGTAGCGCCCGGCTTCCTCGCCGTAGAATTTTGCGGTGAGTGCGGCGGCGAGACGTTTTTTCATTTCCATCGGGTGTTCCCGCTTCATTGCGATGATTTCTGCGGGAGATTTTTCGAGCAAAAGTTCGTAGTAGACCCACATCGTATCGTCGGGAACGCTCATGACTTTGCCGAACATATCTTTTGCGGAATCGTTCAGCGCGATGTAGTTCCCGTAGCTTTTGGACATTTTGCGTTCGCCGTCGAGCCCGACGAGCAACGGCATCGTGAGCACCGCCTGCTCCGGCATTCCCGCTTCTTTCTGCAATTGGCGCCCGACGAGATTGTTGAACAGCTGATCCGTGCCGCCGATTTCGACATCGCTCGCGAGCTCGACGGAATCGCGTCCCTGCAAAAGCGGATAGAGAAATTCGACGATGGTGATCGGCGTTTTCGCGGCGTAGCGTTTTGCGAAATCATCGCGTTCGAGCATGCGCGCGACCGTCATTTGGCGGGAAAGCCGCAAGGTGTCGAGCATCGACATTTTCCCGAACCATTCGCTGTTGCGGCGCACTTCGGTTTTTTCCGGATCGAGAATTTTGAAAGCCTGCTCAAGGTAGGTTTTCGCGTTTTCCTCGATTTCCTCTTCGCTCAAAATCGGGCGCGCGACGGAGCGCCCGGACGGATCGCCGATGCGCGTCGTAAAATCGCCGATGACGAGCACCGCCTGATGCCCGAGATCCTGAAACTGCCGCAGTTTGTTAAACACGACCATGTGCCCGAACGTGAGGTCGGGGCGCGTGGGATCGACGCCGAGTTTCACGCGGAGTTTTTTGCCGGCGCGAATGCGTTCGAGCAACTGTTCTTCACCGAGAAAAACCTCGGTGCGCTGTTTCAAAATTTCGATTTGTTTTACGGCATCCATCGGATTCAAAAAAGTTTTTTCAGTCTAAAAAACGTTCCCGCGGGAACGCAATTGAGGAATTTCGGGAAATCACGGTTTAGGCGCAAATGCGTTCGACGGCGGACTCGAAAGATTCCCGTCCGGAGAGAATTTCGATTTCGAGGCGCAAATAATAAATCGGGAGCGGCGGTTTGAGATCGCGGGAAAGCCGCACCATGTCCTTTTCCGTGGTGATGATGTATTCCGCTCCCGCGAGCTTCGCGCCTTCGAAAACTTCCTCGAGATCTTTTTCCGTGAAGCGGTGGTGGTCAAAAAACCGGCGATTGTAGGCGATGCGCGCGCCGTAGCGTCGCACGAATTCTTCGAACTTGTCCGGCGTGGCGATCCCGCTGAACGTGGCGACGCGGCGACCTTCCATTTCGCTCAGCTCGATGTCGGGCAAATTTCCGAAAACGGCGCAAAGGCGTTTCGGGCGATGCGTGCACTCGATGATTTCCGCTTCAGTGTTGTATTCGCGAATTTTTGCGATGAGCGCGTCGTTGGCGTTCCCGTCGCATTTCGTCAGAAAAATGTAGTTCCCGCGCCGCAAGTGATCGACGGGTTCGCGCAAAATCCCGCGCGGGAGCGTGCGCCCGTTCCCGAACGGATTCGTTTTGTCCACAAGCAAAAGATTGATCGACCCGCGCAACGGAAGATACTGCATGCCGTCGTCGAGAATAATAATGTCCGCGCCGAAATGCCGAATCGCGTATTCGCCGGCGTAAACGCGATCGCGATCCACGACGACGCTCACGCCGCAGGAAACAAGATTGCGCGCGAGCATGAACGGTTCGTCGCCCGCGACCTCGGCGCCGAGCAACAGCGATTTTCCGTCGGAAACCACGCGCGGGCTCGGACGCGCCGCCAAATTCAACCAACGCAACACGCGACGAAAAAACGGTTCTTTTTTCGATTTGTAGCCGCGCGAAAGAATCGCGACCTTGCGCCCGTGCGATGCCATGACGCGCGCCATTTTCTCCACGACCGGAGTTTTTCCCGTGCCGCCGACGGTCAAATTGCCCACGACGATGACCTTGCAGCCCAGCGGCGTGTCGCGCAAAATTCGCGTCTGATAAAGAAAAAACCGCAACCGCACAATGCGCTCGAACACTACCGCCGCCGCGCTCAGCACGCTCGCAAGCGCCCGCGCCGCCGGGCTCGGCCGAGCTCGGTCGTAGATGACGTCGGTAACGAACTGTTCAAAGCGCTCGCTCAGCGAACGCTTATCCTGCGGGAGTGTCTCCATCGGAAAACGTTTTAAAAAACCTAATCGGAGGCTTGCCGATTTTCAAGCCGTAGTTATGATATTGCGGTTTTATTCCTCCGGAATCCTATGCAACTTGAAATTCTCCGCACAAAAATCCTGCGAGCAGAAGTTACCGATGCGCAACTTCACTATGAAGGTAGCCTCGCTATCGACAGCGAAATCATGCAAATGATCGGAATGCTCCCGAACGAAAAAATTCTCGTCGGCAACATTTCCAACGGACACCGCTTCGAAACTTACGCGATTCCCGCGCCGGCGGGTTCCCGCGAATTTTGCCTTAACGGAGCCGTGGCGCACTTGGGCAAAGTCGGAGATCTCATCGTCATCATGTCGTTCGCGCACATGGAAGAATCCGAAGCGCGGGAATGGACGCCGCGCGTCGTCGTCTTCGGCGAAGGAAATTCCCGCATCGTCAAACTTCAAAGCGACGTCGCTCCCGCGGAAATCGTCGCGAAGTTCAAACGCTGAGCCTAATCGGCGCGTTGCGCCGGGTAGGAATTAGGAATGAGGAACAGGTTGACTGGAGAACTGGTCAACTGGTTGGCAGGTGAAGTGCGGATTTTTGCCTACGGCAAAAATTTAAGGAAACTACTCTCCCGCGAAGCGGGAATCAACAGGCGCGAAGCGCCGACTAAACTCCTCAACTCCTCAACTTTTTTTGCCGCAGGCAAAAATCACACTTCACCAGTCCACCAGTTCTCCAGTCAACCAGCCAACCGGTTTCAACTTTTCGCGCGTGCGATCCACGGGAGCACGAGCGCGGCGAGATCTGCCGGAGAAAAACGCACTGCGCAATCCGCGGGTTCGGGAACGTGCAGCAAATATCCGCAATTCATAATCATTCTTGCGGGAGAGCCGTTCGGATCGCTGCTCAGATACAGCGCAGTCATGCGTCCCGGGTAAACGGGGACCTTGTCGTATTTGATGCGACGTCCGCCCTCGCGCGCGAATCCGATGACGAAAAATTTTTCGCTCATCATGCGCACCATTCCGGGCATGGATTCCGTGCGGTAAAATTTCAGCGATTCCGCCGCACCGTCGCTTGCGCTCCACACGCGCGACGAATACAGCGCGGGAACGCTCACGGCTTCGTCCGCGATTACTCGCGAAATTCCGCAAATCACCGCGATGCGCAGAATCGATGCGAGTTGATCCGCATCGGAAATCCCGTCGAGAAAAAGAATTTTTTCGCCCGCCGCGCGCCACTCATCGCGCATCACGGGGCGCACTTGTGCGGGTTCCGGGCGCTCCGTGCGCGCGACGATTCCGCCGTGCGCGGGCGTTCCCGCGATCTTTGCAAGCGTTCCCGCGGGAACGCGTTGTGCGGGAATGGGATACTGCCGAGCCGCCGTTTCGCTCGCTTTTTCATCGATAAAAATTTCTCGCAACGCCGCCGGACGCAACGCCGCGCACGCCGTAACCGCATTCTCGCCGTAAACAAAGATTTCCATGCGACCGAGCTTAAAGATTCCGCCGAAATCTGGGAATTCATTTTTTTTTCGAAAAAAAATTCGCGGGAACGCCGCTCCGCTTAAAAGCTCGCGTTTCGCGCGGGAACGCGTTTGCATTTCGCGTCATGCGAAAGTGCGAAGCAGAAACGACATCGCCGAACCTGATTCTCACGGGCTTTATGGGCACGGGAAAATCTTCCGTCGGTAGGCTGATTGCGCACGTTTGCCGTCGCCCGTTTATCGATACCGACAAGGAAATCGAAAAGCGCACGCATCGAAAAATTAAAGACATTTTCGCAACGGACGGCGAAGCGGCGTTTCGCGCGCTGGAACGCCGATGCGTTGCCGAATGGTTGCCCGAAAGCGGCGCCGTCATCGCGACGGGCGGCGGAATTTTGACTTCGCCGGGCATGTGCGAAGAACTGCGTTCCCGCGGCGTCGTCATCACGCTTTTTGCTTCGCCGGAAACGATTTTCGCGCGAACGCGCAGCGGATCGCGTCCGCTTCTGCAAACGGAAGATCCCGTGGCGAAAATTCGCGAGTTGCTCGCCGAGCGAGAAAAAACCTATCTCCGCGCGGGCGTCGGCGTGCTCACCGACGGACGTTCCATGCGCGAGCTCGCCGAAAACGTGTTGCGGATTTATCGTCGGGAAACGGCGAAAAAATCCGAGAAAAAATAATGTTTCCGCAGGACAAAATTGAAAACTGGGCGCACGGGCAAGGGCTTTGGGCGCACGTTCCCGCCGCAGACTGGAACGACTGGCGCTGGCAGCTGCGCAACCGCATCACGACTGCCGCGCAACTCGAAACGCTGATGCCGCTCACCGCGCGGGAACGCGAAGGTTTTCGCGCCGCCGAGGGGCGTCTTGATTTCGCGATCACGCCGCATTTTTTCAATTTGATCGACCGCGAAAATCCCGCGTGCCCGATTCGCCTGCAAGTCGTTCCGCGCGCGGAAGAAAGTCTCGTCGCGCCGGGCGAAACAAGCGATCCCGTCGGCGAAGAAAAATCTTCGCCCGTGCCGGGGCTCGTGCATCGCTACCCGGATCGCGTGTTGTTGCTTTCGACGGATCGTTGCGCCTGCTACTGTCGCTACTGCACGCGTTCCCGCCTTGTTTCCAACGCGCGCGGCTACGATTTTCATCCGCAACTCGAAGCCGCTTTTCGCTACATCGCCGCGCACGAAGAAGTGCGCGACGTGCTCGTGAGCGGCGGAGATTTTTTTCTGCTTTCCGACGACAAAATCGACTACGTGCTCGCGCGTTTGCGAGCGATCCCGCACGTGGAATTCGTGCGCATCGGCTCGCGCGTTCCCGTATTTTTGCCGCAACGCATCACGCCCGAGCTCTGCGCAATTCTGCGGGAACGCGGTCCGATTTGGCTCAGCCTGCACGTGAATCACCCGCGGGAATGCACGCAGGAACTCGCGGCGGCGGCAGAACGGCTCGCGCTCGCCGGCGTCGTGCTCGGCAATCAATCCGTGCTTTTGCGCGGCGTGAACGACGATTCCGCCGTGATGCGCTCGCTCGTGCATCGCTTGCTGATGATTCGCGTGCGCCCGTATTATCTCTACGCTTGCGACATGATTAACGGCAGCGCGCACTTTCGCGTTCCCGTGACGCGCGGCATCGAAATCATTCGCGACTTGCGCGGATTCACGACGGGCTACGCCGTGCCGCAATTCGTTATCGATGCGCCGGGCGGCGGCGGGAAAGTGCCCGTCAATCCCGACTACGTCGAAAAAATTTCCCCCGACGGGAACGTCCGAATGCGAAATTTTCGCGGCGACGAATATTTTTACGGGGGAATGAGGGATTAAGAATTAGAAATGAGAAATTAGAAATGAGGAAGACTTCTTTCTAATTCCTAATTCCTAATTTTTAATTTCTAATTCTTCCTCACGCTCTCGTTGCCGAAGCTTCCAAGCGTTCCCGCAGGTCGAAAACGTTGTCGAAATCGTGAATCGAATCTTCTTCCGTTTTTGAAAAAAGCCCGATGTCGATGAGACCGAAAACGATATCGCCGATATCGCGCGTAGTTTTCACGCCCCAATCGCGCAAAACAAAATAGGCAAGCGAACCGAACTGCTCGCGCGCAAATTCCGCCGCGCCCTCGGCAAGCTCGCGCCCGGAAATATGGCGCCGCCGCACATCTTTTTCGCGGGAACGCCCCAAGCGCTTCGCCGTTTCGCCGAGCGCCGCAGAAACAAAGAAATACGCGCTCGACGCAAAGCGCCCTTCCCGCGCGGCGAGCTCTTCAATTTTTCTGCGAAATTCCTTTTCGTCCATAACGCTCTCCATTTTTCGACTTCGTCGCAGAAATGCAAAGGTTTTTTGTCTGCCGCAAAAAAAGCGTTCCCGTGTGCGGGAACGCTTTTTTCGGAAGAATCGCGGGAACGCGATTATTTCTTTTTCTTGCCGGTGGATTTGAAGAGTTTCTTCACCGTGGCGACGGCGTAGTCGCGATTCATCTTGGCGATGAAATCGAGCGTTTGTCCCTTCGGGCAAACCGCCTGGCATTCGCCGAGGTTGGAGCAGTTGCCGAAACCGGCTTCGTCCATCGCCTTGACCATCGCGAGCACGCGCTTGTCCTTTTCGGGCTTGCCCTGCGGGAGCGAGTTGAGCTGCGTAACTTTCGAGGAAACGAAGAGCATGGCGGAAGCGTTTTTGCACGCCGCAACGCAAGCGCCGCAACCGATGCATTCGGCGGCATCCATCGCGGTGTCGGCGACTTCTTTCGGAATCGGCATGATGTTCGCGTCAATCGCGGAGCCGGTGCGAACGGAAACGAAGCCGCCCGCCTGAATAATCGTGTCGAACGAAGTGCGATCCACGATGAGGTCGCGAATGACCGGGAACGGTTTCGCGCGCCACGGCTCGATGGTGACGGTTTCGCCGTCGCGGAAGTGGCGCATGTGCAGCTGGCAAGTCGTCACGCCCGGGAGCGGACCGTGCGGCATGCCGTTAATCGTCATCGAGCACATTCCGCAAATCCCTTCGCGGCAATCGTGGTCGAACGCGATCGGGTCCTTGCCCTGCGCGACGAGATCTTCGTTGAGAATGTCGAGCATTTCGAGGAAAGACGATCCCGTGGAGATATTCGAAACTTTGTAGGTTTCGAAATGCCCCTCGGACTTCGCGTCCTTCTGGCGCCAAACCTTGAGCGTGAGAGAAATATTTTTTTCTTCGGACATGTTTTGTTCCTTTTCCTTAAACTTTTATTTATACGAACGCGTCGCGAGGTGGACGTTTTCGTAAACGAGCGGTTCCTGAACGCGAACGGGCGGTTTGCCCTCGCCGACGAATTCCCACACGCCGACGTGGTGGAATTTTTCGTCAACGCGTTGCGCTTCGCCCTCGTCCGTTGCGTATTCGGAGCGGAAGTGTCCGCCGCAGGATTCGTCGCGTTCCCGCGCGTCGAGGCAGAGCAGCTCGGCGAATTCGAGAAAATCCGCAACGCGAGCGGCGCGTTCGAGCTCGATATTCAGCGAATTCTTTTCGCCGACGACGCGAACGTTTTTCCAGAAATCTTCGCGGATTTCGCGGATTTCCTTGATCGCCTCGGTGAGCCCCTCTTTCGTGCGCGCCATTCCGCATTTTTCCCAGATGACGTGCCCGAGCTTTTGGTGGAAATAGCGCGGGGACTTGTCGCCCTTGACGGACATGAGTTTTTCGATGCGTTCCCGCACGGCGGCTTCGGCGGCGGCGTATTCGGGATGTTCTTCCTTTTTCGGAGCGCCCTTGAGCCCGCATTTCGCGAGATAGTCGGGAACGGAAGCGGGAAGAACGAAGTAGCCGTCGGAAAGACCCTGCATCAGCGCGGAAGCGCCGAGACGATTCGCGCCGTGGTCGGAGAAGTTGGCTTCGCCGCCGACGAAAAGTCCCGGGATCGTGGACATCAAATTGTAATCGACCCACAGACCGCCCATCGTGTAGTGCGAAGCGGGATAAATCTGCATCGGATTTTTGTACGGATTCACGCCGGTGATATTTTCGTACATATCGAAGAGATTTCCGTAGCGGTCGCGAATGACGTCTTCGCCGAGACGATTGATCGCGTCGCGGAAGTCGAGGAACACGCCGCGTCCGGATTCGGCGATCCCGCGTTCGTCGTCGCAAGCCTCTTTAGCGGCGCGGGAAGAAATATCGCGCGGCGCGAGGTTGCCGAAGCTGGGATACTTGCGTTCGAGATAGTAGTCGCGATCCTCTTCCTTAACGTCGTTCGGATTGAGTTTTCCCTCGCGGATAAGTTTTGCCTGTTCCCGCGTTTTCGGCACCCAAACGCGGCCGTCGTTGCGAAGCGATTCGGACATGAGCGTGAGCTTGGACTGCTGTTCGCCGTGGACGGGAATGCAGGTCGGGTGAATCTGCGTGTAGCAGGGATTCGCGAACCCGGCACCGTGCTTGTAAGCGCGAAACGCGGCGGTAACGTTGCAGCCCTGCGCATTCGTCGAAAGGTAGAAAACGTTCCCGTAGCCGCCCGTGCAGAGCACGACGCAGTCGGCGTTCCACGATTTGATTTCGCCCGTCACCATGTTGCGGGTAACGATGCCCTTCGCGGCGCCGTCCACGATGACGAGTTCCATCATTTCGTGGCGGTTATACATTTTCACCGTGCCGAGACCGATCTGTTTCGAAAGCGCGGAATACGCGCCGAGAAGCAGCTGCTGACCGGTTTGACCGCGCGCGTAAAACGTGCGAGAAACCTGCGCGCCGCCGAACGAACGGTTCGCGAGCGTTCCTCCGTATTCGCGGGCAAACGGAACGCCCTGCGCGACGCACTGGTCGATAATCGCGTTGGAAACTTCGGCGAGACGATAAACGTTCGCTTCGCGGGCGCGGAAGTCGCCGCCCTTGATCGTGTCGTAGAAAAGACGATAGACCGAGTCGCCGTCGTTCTGATAATTTTTCGCGGCGTTGATCCCGCCCTGCGCGGCGATGGAGTGCGCGCGGCGCGGGCTGTCCTGATAGCAGAAGCAGCTCACGTTGAAGCCCATTTCACCGAGCGATGCGGCGCAGGCGCCTCCGGCGAGCCCGGAGCCGACCACGATAACGTGATATTTGCGGCGATTCGCGGGATTGACGAGCTTGTATTCAAATTTGCGCTTGCCCCACTTGCCGGCAATCGGTCCGTCCGGGATTTGAGAAATCTTCGCGGCGAACTCTTTCGGATCCGTGACCGCCTGCCATTTCGAGGCGAATTCGATTTCGGGAGTAATGTTGGAACTCATTTTGAAAAATCTCCTAAAAATTCGGGGTTCTTATTTCGTCTCGGGAACGATGCAATTTTCAGCATCGCACGAGAACGGGCAGGAAACCGTGGCGACGGGAGCCGTCGTGTTCGGGTTCGGTTTGATGACGCCGGAGAGCACGCCCGCGGGAACGGCGGCGAGCCCGGCGCAGACCGCAATCGCGTAAATCAGCGCGAGCCCGCGGAAGATCGGACGCAGTTTTTCGTTGCGCAGTCCCACGGACTGGAACATCGAGTGCGCGCCGTGCGAAAGGTGCGAGAAAAGGCAGAGCATCGCAACGATGTAGCCGAGCGAAATCCACGGATTCGCGAACGCATTGAACACCATTTGATAAACGTCGAAAACCTTGTAGGTCATCGGCGTTCCCGCGAAATTTTCCGTTCCCGTGTGCAGACCGAAGTAGCCGAAAAAGCCGTGTTCGCCGGCAACGGAAATCGTCGTCGCATTTTCATACTGCGCAAGGCAACCGGACTCCTTGAACACCGTGAACTGGCACAGGTGCCACACGATGAACGCAAGCACGACCACGCCGGAAAGAATCATCGCGCGCGCCGACCACGCCGCATAGCGCGTCGCATTCGCCGCGTATTTTTCCGGACCGCGAGCCGCAAGATTTTCCATCTTCAAATTGATCGCCAAACCGAAGTGCACCACAAAGCACAACAGCATGAAAAGGCGGAAGCCCCACAAGGCAACCGGCGGAAGACTATGCAACAGATGCGCATAGGTGTTAATCTTTTCCGGCGCTTGAAACATCTGCAAATTGCCCACCACGTGGACAATCAGAAACAGCACAAGAACCAGACCGGTAACTGCCATCAAGTATTTCTTGACCACCGACGGCACGCGGCAACAGCATTTTTCGCTCATAATTTAATAAGATTGTGATTTGAAAAAAGGAGACGATGTCCGCCCTCACAGAGTTTCCGCGAGGACGCGCGAAATTTGACCGTTCCCGCGCTTTTTTTCAATCTCTTTTTCGCAAAGATTTCTTGTTGAGAACGAGTATTAAAAAGGAATCCGCGCCGAGCGTTCCCGCGCGCGAAGTTTCGCATTGCCTGCGGGCGCACGGCGGCGCATCTTCCCAAAACCTCGTTTTTTCGAAAAAAAATCATGCAAAACGATACGTCACGGGAACGCGCGGCAAAAAGCGGCGACATGAGCCTTGCCAAAGGCGAAGGACACATCGCCATTTGGGGCAACGTCGTGCTCGCCGCTTTCAAATTTTTCGTTGGAATCACCACGGGATCGCTGGCGATTATTGCCGACGCGTGGCACACGCTTTCCGACAGCCTTTCCTCCGTCGTTCTGCTTGTCGGGCTGAAAATTTCCGAAAAACCCGCCGACGCCGAACATCCGTTCGGACACGGGCGCGCGGAACTCATTGCCGCCGTCGTCATCGGAATGATACTTGCCGCAGTCGGTTTTGAATTTACCCGCGGCGGGATCGAAAAAATCGTTGCGCACGAATCCGCGGAATTCGGCGCGCTCGGCTACGCGGCGATGATTATCACCGTCGTCGTCAAGGAAGCCATGGCGCAATACGCGTTTTGGCTTGCGCGAAAAACCGGTCTGACGTCTCTGCGCGCCGACGGCTATCACCACCGCAGCGACGCGCTCAGCTCGGTCATTTTGCTCGCGGGAATGGTCGCCGCGAATCTCTCCGGCGGCGCGTTGTGGTGGATGGACGGCGCGCTCGGAGCCTTTGTCGGAATCGTGCTCATGCGCATTGCGTGGGTTGTGTTGCGCGACGCCGGGAACAAACTCATCGGCGAAGCCGTTCCCGCGGAAACCGAAGCAAAAATCCGCGAAATCGCGCGGCGCGTCAGCGGGAACGACGAACTCGACCTGCACCATTTCCACCTGCACTCCTACGGTTCGCATCGCGAAATCACGTTTCACATTCGGCTCGCGCCGGAAACAACCTTGCTCGAAGCGCATCGCAAAGGCACCGAAATCGAACGCGCCGTCGCTCGCGAACTCGGCATCGACGCCACCATCCACATCGAACCGAAAAAAGATCCCCGCTAATCCTTGTGCGCGGGAACGCGAAGATTTTTTTTTAACTGGAAGTAATAGAAGTTTTTTAAGGGATTGTTTTCTTGGGGGCGGA
>CAVEBA010000039.1:0-12736 GCA_963613695.1 Sphaerochaetaceae bacterium | reverse complement strand
GTGTTGTCGTTGTTGGTTGCCGCGTTCCCGCGCCGCCGTTCCCGCAAGGGGTAATACCGGAATAAGCTTGCTTTCGCGGATTCGGTTTAGGAAAATTCTTAGCATGAATGCTCCCCACGCCTCTTCACAATGCGCCCCACGGGGAGCCGCTTTTTTTACTGAGTCGGAGCGCGCGATGTTTGAAAAAACGCGCATTCGGTTCGAACTTGAACGCGTGTCCGGAGAGTGTAGAATGAAGTCAAGGAGCGCTACTATGAAAGAACAGTCTGAAAAGCATTTCCCCCCGGCATCCCGCGCCTCGCAAACTCGGCGCGTAAAATTGAGCAATCCGCGCTTTCAGATTGCGTATGACAAACTGGAGCGAGATCTTCGCAATGTTAAAAAAATGAGCAGAGAAGAAGCGCTCAAGTGGATTGAGCACGTTGTTCCGTCTTCTTGAATTTTCCATTTTCCGGTGGCTCTTCATCCTATCTACGGTTTTCACGGATGTTCCCGCGCGGATGCGGAAAGCATTCTTTTGTCAAGCGACCTCAAAAAGAGCTCAAATGATTTTGAGTGGCTTGGTGAAGGGTTTTATTTTTGGGAAGACTTCCCGCAGCGCGCGCTTGATTGGGCGATCGAAAAGAAAAGGGAAAACCCGACGGTGCTCGGTGCGATTATTGATCCGGATCAATGCCTTGATTTAGCATCGCCCGACGGGGCGGAGCTGCTTCGGTTGGCGCATAGGAAGCTCAAAGAAATTTATGCTCTCTCGGGGAAGGAGCTTCCGAAAAATGAGAGCGGACGACGTGGCGATCATGACGAAATAAAGCGTCGCCTTGATTGTGCCGTTGTGAACACTCTCTTCGCCGACAGTGATATTCCGGCGGTTAAATCCGCGTTCATTGAGGGAAGTCCGGTTTATCCCGATGGCAAATTTTACGAAAAAACCCATACGCAAATTTGTGTCCGAAATCCTTCGTGCATTCTTGGGCTTTTCGTCGTTCGGGATCTTAATGCGTGGAAAGAAATGATGTCTTTTGCCGGACGGTCGAAATAGCACCCGTAAACGAGATTTGCTCCGGAGCCGAAAAGCGTTGAAATCATTCCGCGCGCATCGTTCCCGCCGCGATAATTCCTTGTTGCGGAATTAGTTCCTTGACGCGGAATCATTAATCGTGCATCTTTCGAATCATGATTAAAAGTTTTGCGGACAAGGCGACGGCGCGACTTTTCGAGCAAGAAAACGAACGCGCGTTCCCGCCGCAGATTCGGGAGCGCGCGTACAACAAGTTGCGGCAACTTGATTTTGCGACAACGCTTTTCGACTTGCGGTTTCCGCCGTCGAATCGGCTCGAGCCACTTGGCGGAAAGCTGAAAGGTTTTTATTCGATTCGCATAAACGATCAGTGGAGAATTATTTTCAAATGGGCGTCCGACGGCAACGCTAAGGACGTTCGAATCTGTGATTATCATTGAAAGAGACAGTTGTCATGAGCGGGAAAATCAGACTTGAACACCCCGGGGAGCATCTGCGGGAAATACTCGCCGAACTCGGGATTTCGCAATATCGCTTTGCGCACGCGACGCGAATGCCGGCGAGTGCTGTTTGCGCGTTGTGTGCCGGGAGGCGTCGCATTACGGCGGAAACGGCGATGCGCATTGCGCGTGCGTTGCGCATGTCGCCGCAGTTTTGGCTCAACTATCAGGCACGGTGGGATTTTGAACGTGCGGAAGATTCGACGGTGACGGCGGATCTTGAAAAAATCGAGCCGCTTGTTCCCGCCTGCGCGTAGTGTGCAGAGAATGACGTCGCGCGTTCCCGCGGATTTTGCCGTAGAGACGAAAAATGTGTTGACAGTTTCAAATGTTGTCCTGTCTTTTCCCGCAAACGTCCCGAGTATCGCTGTCTCAATCAAGTTCAGGAAGTTTTCTTTCTGGCGCAGGGAGAAAGGGACTCATTTTTTTTTGCCCCCTCGCTTTTCTGTTCCCGCAGACTTTTTTCTTCCGCCGCAGATGTCGATGATGGGCACAGATGTGTTCCCCCGCGATGCGGATTTTTTTCTCGCTAAAAAAAGAGCGGGGGGGTAAGTTTGCGAGGAAATGCGCATTCCCTTTCGCAGAAAGCCGCCGCCGGCGGCGCGTCCGCCTGTTCCCGTGATTCGGGACGAGGCGGCGGGAACGCTTACGGTGATGCCGTCGGGGCGGTGGACGTTGCGCGACGGGCTTTCGGATGCGCGCGAGCTGGAAGCGGAATTGGCGGCGGGAACGCGCGGGATTCGCGTGTTGCGTTTTGATTGCGGCGGCGTGGTTTCGTATGATTCCAGTCTCGTGTGTTTTTTGCTGAAATGCGTTGCGCTCTGCCGTGCGCGGGAGATTGCGGCGGATTTTTCCGGGCTTCCGGAGGACATGCGGCGGCTTGCGGAGCTTTCGCTTGCGCCGCGCGGGAACGTTCACGCGGAGGCGGACGCGGGAACGGAAATCGACGAGAGCAATTTGTTTTACCGCATCGGCGCTCGCGTGACGCACTTCGGCGAGAGTTGCCGCAAGCAGTTGGAATTTCTCGGCGAAACGGTGTGCGCGTTCGGAAATTTTTTCCGCGGGAAAGCGCGTTATCGCGGGCGCGACGTGCTGTATTTCGTGCAAAGTTGCGGGATCGACGCGTTGCCGATTATTTCGCTGATTTCGTTCATCACGGGAATGATTCTCGCCTACATCGGCGCGATGCAGTTGGAGCGTTTCGGCGCGACGATTTACGTCGTGAGTCTCATCGCGATTGCGATGTTTCGCGAAATGGGCGTGATTATGACGAGCGTCATCATGTGCGGGCGCACGGGTTCGGCGTTTGCGGCGCAAATCGGCAGCATGCAGGCGGGCGAGGAAATTTCCGCGTTGCGCGTGCTCGGAATCAATCCCGTGGAGTATCTTGTGCTCCCGCGCATTATTGCGCTGACGCTGATGATGCCGTTGCTCACGCTTTATTCGAACATTGTCGGAATGCTCGGCGGGTTCGCCGTGGTTTCGACGATGGGCATTACGCTTGAGCAATTTGGGAATATGACCGAGCTCACGATGAATTTGCCGCACCTGTTTTCCGGGCTCATCAAAGCGGTGGTTTTCGGCTGGCTCGTCGCGTGGGCAGGTTGTTTTCGCGGAATGACGGCGGGAAAAAGTTCGCTCGACGTGGGCGAGGCGGCGACGTCCGCGTCCGTGCTCGGAATTACGCTCATCGTCGTCGGCGACGGCGTTTTCGCCGTGGCGTTCAACGTTTTAGGATTTTGAAAAAATGAACGCGGGAACGCAGGAAAAAATTTCGCCGCCGATTGAAGTTCGCGGGCTGACGATGGCATACGGGAACGAACCGCCGATTATGCGCGATTTGAATTTTTCCGTGCGCGCCGGAGAAATTTTCATCGTCATGGGCGGGAGCGGTTGCGGAAAATCTTCGCTGCTTCGGCACCTCATCGGGTTGCAGCGTCCGCGGGAAGGCTCCGTGTTTCTTTTCGGAAAAAATCTCGACGCGTGCGCGCCGTCCGAACGCGCTGCGCTGTTGCGGCGCACGGGCGTGATGTATCAGGGCGGGGCGCTGTGGTCGTCGATGACGTTGCTCGAAAACGTGATGCTCCCGCTTGAAGAATACACGACGCTTTCCGCGCGGGAACGCGTCGAGCTTGCGCGCTACAAACTTTCGCTCGTCGGGCTCGGCGCCGCCGAAGAAAAATATCCGTCGGAAATTTCCGGCGGCATGGCGAAACGCGCATCCATCGCGCGCGCAATCGCGCTCGATCCCGAAATTTTATTTTTCGACGAGCCGGGCGCGGGGCTTGATCCGATCGCGTCCAAGGAGCTCGACGATCTCACGCTGAACATTCGCGATTCGCTCGGCACGACGATCGTCATCGTCACGCACGAGTTGGACAGCATTTTCGCCGTGGGCGATCGCGCGCTTTTTCTCGACGTCGAAACAAAAACTGCGGGAGCGCTCGGTGCGCCGCGGGAACTGCGCGAAACGGCGGGCGAGAGCGTTCGCCGCTTTCTTTCGCGCGCGGGAACGCTGGGCGATGCGGCGTGCGACGCGCGGGAACGAGGAGGAAAAATTTCATGAGCAAACCTGTCAGCAAAACAGCAATCGGCGCGTTCGTCGTTGTCTTCGCGGCGCTTCTTTTCGCATGCGTCGTCTTTTTCGGGCGATCGTCGTTCGGGAACGATTCCGCGCAATACGTGATTTATCTTCGGGACTCGGTGAACGGGCTCGACATCGGTTCCGCCGTAAAATTCAAAGGCGTGAAAGTGGGCAGCGTGAAAGCGGTGAAACTTCATCTCGAAGGGCAACGCTCGGACGATCTCGCCGTTCCCGTGATTATCGAAATCGAACATTCCGATGCGACCGAGGGCTACAATCGCGAACATTTGCTCGAAGCAATTCGCATGGGGCTTCGCGCGCGCGTGCAGTTGACGAGTATCGTCACGGGATTGCTTTACGTTGATCTCGATTTTTTCCCGGGAACGGTCGCCGTGTTTCGCGGCAATCCCAATGTCATCGATTTGCCGGAAATTCCCACGCTCCCGTCGAATACGACGGAGTTGATGAACGCCGTTTCCACGATTTTGAAAGACGTTTCCGCGGCGGATTTTTCCGGGCTTTCCGCGCAGCTGCGCGAAACGGCGAAGCGTCTCGAAAACGGCATTTCCGAAATCGAATTTAAGCGAATCAACGACAACGTCGTGCGTATCACGGATTCCGCCGCGACGATTCTCGAAGATCCCGAACTTCGCCGGCTCGCGACAAACGTGAACGCGCTGATTTGCGAAATCGATACGCTTTCGGCGAGCGTTTCCGCGCAGGCGGAACCCGTGGCGCAGGACATTCGCACGAGCCTTGCCGAGTTGCGCGCGACGCTTTCCGAAATCGGCGCCGTCGTGGCGACGTTCCGCACTTCGTTTTCGCCGAAGCAAGGCGCGCTCGGGCAGGAATTCGGCGACGCGCTCGTGCAGGTCAACGATGCCGCGCGCGCCGTTCGCGCGCTCGCAGAGCAACTGCAAACCGAAATTTCGGCGAGCAAGGAAGCGAAAAAATCCGAAAAATAATTTTCGCGTTCCCGCAGCTTTCGTAAATTTTTTTCCGCAAAAATTTTTTAATAAAAAAATAATTTCACGATGAAACGCATGTCCAAAATCTCCGCAATTTTTTGCCTTGCCGCGCTCGCGGCGTTTCCCGTTGCCGGGTGCAACGCGCCGCTGATTTCCGTGTTCCCGCATTCTTCGGACGAGACGCCGACGCGCCGCTACGTGCTTTCCGCCGACGCTCCCGCGGGAACGCACGCCGCGACGTTCGCCTTCGCGCGAATCATGGTGCCGTCGTATCTCGACGTTCCGCAAATCGTGACGCGCGACGGGAGCGAAATTCATCGCGAAGAAAAAAATCTCTGGGGCGAGCCGCTCGCTCGCGGAGTCGCGCGGACGCTCGCGTTGCGTTGCGCCGTTGCCGCCGCCGAGAAAAACGTGCGTCCGCCGAAAGAGCCGGTGCGCGTTGCGCTCGAACGTTTCGACGGCACGTTCGGCGGGAACGTCGAAATCTCCGCGCTTTACGAAACGGAAACTTCGGGTGCGCACCTGTTTCGCGCGTCCGTTCCCGTTCCCGCGCCGAACGATTGCGCGGCATACGTTCACGCGTTGGATTCCGCGCTGACGCAGCTCGCTGAAGACTTGGTTCTTCGCCTGTCCGACAAAAACTGAACGCCGAAAAATCAAAAATCGCAGACAATTTTTTCTCCATGATTCAACCGATTCCCACCGACGATCCGAACATGCTTTTCAGCACGGCAACGGGCGAAATTTGCCTCGACTTGCCGTCGCCCTACATCCCGCACAAGGCGACGGGGCTTTTGCATTTGCCGCGCTTCATCGCGAAAATTCGCAAGCATCTCGCGGGAACGCTTCCGAAATCTTATCGCCGAAATTTCTGCAAAGGTTTCGATCGTTTTCTCTGCCTTCATCTCGGTGTGGATCCGCAGGCGGTCGTCGATGCCGTGCGCGAATGCGGGAACGACGATGCGGCGCTCGATGCGCGATTGCTCGAAATTTTTCCGAAAGATTTGCGCGTCGCAAAATGGAATCGCGAGTGCGTCCAAAAAGGCATGAGCGAAATGGGGCGCGAGGCTCTCGACGACGCTAAGCGAAAAATGGAAGCGCTCGATCGCACGGATATTATTTCGTTCGCCGATATGATTGATTTCGACGAACAGCGCATTCCGTGAGCGTTCCCGCGCGTTCCCGAAAATTTTTTTATTCGAAAATTCATTTCAAAAAAAAGAAAAAACATGAGACCTCGAAAAAATCGTCGTCCGCGTCCGTTGCCGTTCCCGCCGGAGGAGCTTCGGCTTGTCTTCGACGACAAAGATTGCCCCGTGCTTCCGGAGGATTTTGAAACGCTCGCGCCGAACGGCACTCGCAGCGTGCTGACTTCAGCCGCCGTGTTGCGCTACATCGCGAATCATCAGGGCGTGAATTCTCCCGCGCTCGCGCGGTTTTTTACGAAAACGCAGAAAACGATTGCGCGCTTCACGACGGAGTTGCGTTTCCGCGATTTTATCGAGTTTCGCGGTTCGCTGAACAAGGGCGGATATTTTCTGAAGCCCGCGGGACTGCAGTTTCTCGAGCATCCCGAGAGCGCGGCGGAATTTTCGCCCGTGCGCATGACTTCGGCGATCGTGCTCGATTTTATTCGCTCGCATCCCGGCGCGAATCACTACGCAATCGCGGCGGAATTTAAGCGCACGATCAAATCCGTTGCGCGCCACACGCAACGTTTGCGCGGAAAGAAACTCGTCGTCTATCGCGGCACGCCGCGCGACGGCGGATTTTACGCGCGCTAACGCGTTCCCGCAGCCGTTATGTTTGACGCGATTGCATCTTTGTTTCCCGTCGTGCGCGGGATTTTTTACATCGCCGTTTTTTTCGGCGGTTCGATTTTCGTGCATGAGTTGGGGCACTTTCTCGCGGCGAAAAAACGCGGGCTGAAAGTGGATCGTTTTTCGATCGGATTCGGTCCGAAAATTTTTTCGTGGAAAGGGCGGAGCGAAACCGAATATCGCATTTCGCTTTTGCCGCTCGGCGGCTACGTTTCCATCCCGCAGCTCGCGGACATGGAAATGATCGAGGGCGCGGCGACGTCGGACAACGCCGAAGCGACGAAGCGCCTTTCGTATCTCGACAAGGTAATCGTCTTCGCTGCGGGAGCGTTTTTCAACGTGCTGTTCGCGTTGCTTTGCGCGGCGATTCTTTGGATTGCGAAAACGCCGACAACTGCCGGGCTCGAAGAGCCGACGGTCGGCTACGTGCAGGAAACGCTGGAAATTACGCCGGGAACGCGCGTGCGCTCGCCCGCCGCGCAAGCGGGAATTTTGCCCGGCGATCGAATTATGGAAATCGACGGCGCGCCCGTTTCTTCGTTCAAGGACATCGCGATGAAAATCGCGCTCGGGCAAGGACGCACGCCGGACGGCGCTCCCGCCGCGTTGCTGAAAATTCGTCGCGGGAACGAAGAATTTTTGCGCGAGGTCGAGCCCGTGCTCGTTTCCTACAATCCGCGTAGCGGAGATTTTGTGCGGACACTCGGCGTGGAGCCGACGTTCCCGCTCGTCATCACGGACGAGGGCGGGCGGATGACATTGCCCGCAGGATTTGAAAAAGGCGATCGCATCGTCGCCGTCGAATTGCCCGACGGTGCCGGCGTGCGGCGCGTTTTTTCGCTGAACGATTTTGCCGATGCGCTCGCGCGTTCCCGCGGCGAGCCGACGCGAATCGTCGTCGAACGCGGCGTTCCCGCGGAGGAAATTTTTGTGCCGCTCACGCCGAAATTCGTTCCCGTGCGTCGCGCGCTCGGGAAAATTTCATTCACGGAAAACGGCGTTGCGCGGGAACTGCGTTTCGTTCCCGTGCCGGATGATATCGAAGATTTTTCGGAAACGTCGCCGCGCCGCAATCTCGTTGTTTTGGACGCGTTGCCGGAGGATTCGCCGGCGGCGGAAAATTGTCCGGTCGGCGCAAAACTCGTCGGAATTTCCGACGGCGCGGCGGGAATTTTTCGCGTTTCCTGCGCGGAAGATTTCGCGCGCGTTCCCGCGACGCCGTCGCGTGCGCTTACGCTTTTGCTCGATCTTCCGAGCGGCGGGAGCGCGACCGTTTCGTTGGAAAATGCCGTCGCGTCCGTCGAGCCCGAGGAGAAAAAACTTCGCGCGGGATTGCCGATTGCGCGTCCGATCGAATACGTGCGCGAAGCGCCGTGGACGAAAATCGCGGACGCCGTGAAGCTCACGTATGATTCCGTCGTTGCGTTGCTCAATCCGAAATCCGACATCGGCGTCGGGCACTTGAACGGAGTTTTTTCCATCGCGGACACGTATTACGAAATCTCGTTTGATCTGCGTCGCGTGCTCGCGCTCACGGTGCTGATCAACGTCAATCTCGCGTTTCTGAATTTGTTGCCGATTCCCGTGTTGGACGGCGGGCACATTCTTTTTGCGACGATTGAGCGACTGCGCCGCCGCCCGCTTTCGCGCAACGTTCTCGGCAAAATTCAAACGACGTTCGTCTTCGTGTTGCTGGCGTTTATGGCGTTCATTCTTTTCCGCGATTTTTCGCGAACGCGCGGGAACGCCGACTTGCGGGAACGCCAAATTATTTCCGCGCAACAGTATTTCCGATGAAGCAAAAATCGCATCGCGCGGCGCACGAAGTTTGAAAATTTCAATTTGCAGGCGGACGCGCGGCGCGGTTTAATTCCGAACATTCTCCGAATTTTTTTCGAAAATTTTTCAGACACTTTTATGGACGGCAACAACGTTGATAAAGAACTTCCCGGCGAACTCGATTTGAGCTCGCTTTCCTCGCTCAGCTTCCGCCCCGCGTGGGCATCGGGCGACAGCGCGGAAAAAATTTCCGTCGGACGCATTTCTCGCGATGAGCGTCGCGGGAACGCTCCGCGCCGGGAACGTCCCGCCGGCGGTGACGGTGCGTTTCGCGATCGCCGTCCGCCGCGTCCGCGCACGGAAGATTCGGGCGCGCCGCGCAATTCTTTCGGCGGAGAAAATCGTCCGCCGCGTCGCGAATTTCGCGGAGATTCTCGTCGCGACGGTTCCCGCGGAAACGCTCCGCGCGGGAACGCGCATCGCGGGCGTCCGCATCATGCGGGAGCGTTCCCGCCGCCGCGCGTTGTGGAAATTTCTTTTTTCCCGGAAGAAAAACCGTTCAACGTCCTCGTCAAAGCGGTGAAATCTTCCGCGCGCACTTACGCGCTTTTCGAAATCGCAAATCTGATTCTCGAAAAACCGGATCGCTTCGCGATTTCGGTGAAGCCTTTCGTTCCCGCGAAGAAAAAACCTGCGCCGACGGACGTTCCCGCCGATGAAAAAAAGCCCGCCGCGCCGATGCTCTACGTTTGCGTTCCCGACGGAATGCCGTTCCTCAGCGAAGCGGACGCGCTCGCCTACACGTTCGAGCGCCACGCGGATAAATTTTTCTCCGTGGAAACAATCGAAGTCGAACCGCCCAAAGGAAATTTCACGATGGTCGCGAAATGCGGATTTACGGGCGAGCTGCTCGCGCCGCCGAATTACCACGCGTATCAGCAAATTCTGCGCGATTGGCACGCTGCGAATTTCCCGAAAATGCCGTTCGAAAAATTTATGTCGCGTCTCGAAACCGTTCGGGATCAGGAATCCGTGGACGCGTGGCTCGCCAAGATGAAAACCGTCGTGCGCTACACGGTCAAGGATCGCAAGGACAACGAGCCGGAAACGCTCGACGGCGCGGGAGCGGCGCGCGCGTTCCTGCTCGCTTCTCGAAAAGATAAGGCGGTGCGCGCGGTCAGCACGGCGCGTTTCCCCGGAAAACTTTTGGAGCAAATGCCGATGGGACCGATGAAAGCGAACATCGAAAAGGAACTCGAATTTCAGCGACGCTTCCCGCTCGACACGGCGAATTTTCTGCGCGGGCGTTTGCGTCGCGCGGGATTTTCCCTGTTCAAACGCGGCGCGAAAGGCATCACGCTCGTCTGTGCGGTGCGCCGCAAATTCCGCACGCCCGATTCCGTGTTTTCCGATACGATTCAGCGCGTCTTCGATTTTCTCGAAAAACATCCGAACACCAAGGTGCAGGATTTGCCGAAAATGATGCTCGGCATCGGCGACGAACCGAGCGTTCCCGAAGCGCCCGAAGCGCCCGCAGAAAACGCAACGGCGACGGACGTTCCCGCGACGGAAGCCGCGCCGGCAACAACGGAAAGCGTTCCCGCAGAAGCCGCGCCCGCAGAATCGAACGGCGCGCAGAAAGCGCAACTTTCCGAACTCCTCGGTTGCTTGCGTTGGTTGGTGCTCGAGGGCTACGTTTCCGAGCTTTCCGACGGCTCGCTTTTCACGTATCCGAAAATGACCGCCGCGCAGGCAAAGGTCGCCGACAAAGAAGACGAAGCAGAATCCAAGCCGGCAACCGACGGCGTTCCCGCCGAGGAAAAAAACGACGAATAGAAAATAAAAAATTAGGAATTAGGAATGAGAAATTAGGAAGGGTGCTCCACCTTACACCTTACACTCTACACCTTTTCTAATTCCTAATTTTTCATTTCTAATTTTTTTTAGCAATTCCGAGCAAATCGGGGAGCGAAACACGTTTTTCGTAAAGCGCCTTGCCGACGATTGCGCCGTCGAGATTCGCGCGCGTTCCCGCAATTTCCCGCAGACGCAAAATGTCTTCGCGGCGGGAAACGCCGCCCGAGGCGATGACGTTTGCCGACGTGCTCGCGAGCATTTTTTCGAGCGCCGGAAAATTCGGACCTTTCAGCATGCCGTCCGTCGCAATGTCCGTGTAAATAATCGTGCGCACGCCGAGCGCGGCGACCGTTCCCGCGAGTTCAACGGCGAGACGCGTCGTTACGTCCACCCAACCGCGCACGGCAACGAAGCCGTCTTTGGCATCGATGCCAACGGCGATTTTTTCTCCGCCGAAAGTTTTCACGAGCTCGGCGACAAACGCATCGTCGTGCGCGGCTCGCGTGCCGATGATGACGCGCGTTGCTCCCGCGTCGAGCACGGCGCGAACGTTTTCCGCAGTGCGAAGTCCGCCGCCGAACTGGATTTTCAAGCCGGTTTCGGCAATGCGCGTCATCGCGGCGAGATTGCGCGGCGCGCCGTCGAACGCACCGTCGAGATCGACAACGTGAATCCATCGGCTTCCGTCGCGAGCAAATTCGCGTGCGGGCTCGGCGGGATCTTCGAAATATTTGACGGAATCGTTCGCCGCACCTTGGCGCAGGCGCACGCAGTTTCCGCCTTTAATGTCGATCGCGGGATAAATGTTCATTGCGGGGAATTAAAATTTTTTTCCGCCCGGCGTTCAACCCGATTCCCGCGGGAACGGAAAAGCGGAGGACTGGTTGACTGGCGAACTGGTGGACTGGTTAAGTGTGATTTTTGCTTGCAGCAAAAAATAAAGTAAGAAATCTCCCGCGAAGCGGGAATCAACAGGCGCGAAGCGCCGACTCAACTCCTCAACACCTCAACTTTTTTGCCTGCGGGAACGCGGGAAAAGCGTTGACTTGCGCGGCGGGAACGGTTTTCATCGCATCTTCTTTCGCCACGGAGAGATGACAGAGTGGCCGATTGTGCCTGACTCGAAATCAGGTGTGCCGCAAGGCACCGGGGGTTCGAATCCCTCTCTCTCCGCCATTTTTTTCTCTCCAAACAATGTCGGCAATTCTTGCTTTGATGCCGCTCGTCGCGGCGATGATTCTCTTAGGCGCCTTTCGTTTTTCGCCTTCTTCGTCGTTAGTTTTTGCGCTGATAATTTCAGCCGGTCTCGGTTTTTTTGTTTGGGAAATGCCTGCGGGGCTGATTGCGGGAGCGTCGGTTTTGGGTGTGCTGAAAGCGCTGGATATTATTCTGATTATCTTCGGTGCGATTTTTCTTTTGAACGTGCTGAAAAAAAGCGGAGCGCTTGCGTCGATCAACAATTCGTTTTCAAAAATTTCTTCGGATCGGCGCGTGCAGACGGTGGTGCTTGCGTGGCTGTTCAGCGGATTTATCGAGGGCGCGGCGGGCTTCGGTGCGGCGGCGGCGCTGACGGCGCCGTTGCTTGTCGGGCTGGGCTTTCCGGCGGTGGCGGCGGTGGCGGTTGCGCTGATTTGCAACACGATGCCGGTGCCGTTCGGCGGCGCGGGAACGCCGGTGCTGACGGTGCAGAAAACATTGTCCGAAAATTTCATCGAAGCGGGCATTGAGCCGGGAACGTTTATGGCGTCTGCGATTGAACACACGGCGGGAATTTTTTCGATTTCGGGAACGTTTCTTCCGCTGATTGCGGTTGCGTTTCTCGTGCTGATGACTTCGCGGGAACGCCGTTTCCGTTCGATTTTAGAAATTGCTCCGTTCTGTGTTTTTGCGGGATTGGCATACACGATTCCGTGGTATTTTTCCGCGCGTTTTCTCGGTCCGGAATTGCCGTCGATGCTCGGCGCGGTGTTCGGTTTGCCGATTGTGATCCTCGGGATTCGTTTCCGTTTTCTCGTTCCCGCGCACGTTTGGCGATTCCCGAACGAAACTTGCGGGAACGCCGAATTGCGTGGCGAATCCGTTTCCGCAGCGGGAACGCAACGCAAGGAAATTTCCGCGCTGAAAGCGTGGCTTCCGTATGCGGCGATTGCCGCGAGCCTCGTGTTGGCACGGCTTGAATTTTTGCCGTTTCGCGGGTGGCTGTCGTCGTT
>CAVEBA010000038.1:0-12756 GCA_963613695.1 Sphaerochaetaceae bacterium | reverse complement strand
AAAAATCACACTTCACCAGTCAACCAGTTGACCAGTTCACCAGTCCACCGTTTTTGAACCGGCAAGGGAAAGAAGAAAAAATCCGTGTTTTTCAGTGTTGTCCGTGGGCTAAACCGTTCCCGCGCGAAACTTCCTTGCGGAAACGCGAGTTTTCTCGCAGAATGGCGGAAATTACCCCTCTCGCATCATTTCCCCATGAGCTCTCGAAGAACTTTCCCCGCATTTTTCGTCGCCGCCGCACTCGCGGCTTTTTGCGTTCCCGCGTTCGTCGCGGGTTGCTGTTGCGCGACGAAATCATCTGCGACCTGTGCCGTTCCCGCCGCGAAAATTTCCGTCGAAGCGCTCCCGCCGCTCGTTGTCGCGGGAACGTCGCCGGAGCAAGGCGTTGCGGGCGCATTCATCGCGCAAACGGAGCGCGAGCTCATCGTCGCCGGCGGCGCACTTTTCCCGGAAAAAGGTCCGGCGGACGGCGGGAAAAAACGTTTTTACGATACGATTCGGATTTTAGAAAAAAGCTCGGACGCATGGAAAATCGCCGAGCGAAAATTGCCCGTTCCCGCCGCCTACGGCGTTTCCGACGGCGGCGAATGGCTCGGCGGAGAAAACGCCAACGGCAAGCTCACGACGGGGAATCTGCCTGGCGCGATCGACAACGCCGCAGGCGCGGGAAATTTCATCGCCGGCGGAAACTTTAACGGCGTTCCCGCGAACAAAGCGTTTTCGCTCCGCGCGGGAACGCAGACATGGCTCGCGCTTCCCGATTTTCCGGGAACGCCGCGCGTGCAACCGGTCGCGGGAATTTTGAAAACTCCGCGCGGGAACGCATTCGCGCTCGTCGGCGGATTTTATTTTGATGCCGCGACAAAAAAAGCGACGCTCGACCGCGCGGGCGTGATTTATTTCCCCGAAACAAAAACGTGGGAAGCGCTCCCGCCGCTCCCGGAAAACGTTTCCGAGGCCGCACTCGTCGGCGCCTGCGCCGTTGCCGACGGCCGCGGCGGAATGCTGATTTTCGGCGGCGTGAACGCGAAAATTTTCAAAGACGCGCTCGAAAATCCCGCGCCGGATTACCTGCGCCACGATCCCGCGTGGTATAAATTCAACGCCGATGTTTTGCGGCTTTCGTTCGATGCCGCCGGGAACGCGCACTGGGAAAAACTCGCGACCGTTCCCGCGACCGCGCGCGCCGGCGCAAGCGCAATTCGCGTTCCCGACGGTTCAATTTATTTCATCTGCGGAGAGCTCAAACCCGGCTTTCGCTCGCCGGAATGCGTGCGCATCAAAATCGATTTTCAAAACTAAAAAAACAAAAACGCAAAATCTCGAAATCATTGAAAAAATATGCAGGAAGCTACTTCAAATTGGTTCGTTGACGTAACAAAACCGATATTCGACGCGCTCGCATCGTGGGCGGATTTGACGCCGTGGGCGGCGCTCGCCGTCGCCGTCGCCGCAGTCGCATTCGGTTTGAAAAAAGGATTCCGCAGCAAACCGTTGCCGGCGAATCCGCCGAAAGGTGCTCCCGGGAAATGGGCGTGGATCGCCGTCGGCGTGCTCTGGATCGTCGTGATGCTGAATTATTTCGATCGCCAGTTGCTCGCGGTGCTCAACAGCTCAATCACCGAGGGCGAAAACGGAATTGAAATGACGCAGGCGCAGTTCGGCACGGTAACGTCGGCGTTTCTCATCGTCTACGCAGCGCTCAGTCCGGTCGGCGGGTATTTGTCAGATCGTTTCAGCCGAAAATTTATCATTCTTTGCTCGCTCGTCGTGTGGTCAATCGTCACGTGGTTGACGGGGAAAGCCGAAACCTACGAAGAACTTCTGCTCGCGCGCGCGGCGATGGGTATTTCCGAAGCGTTTTACATTCCCGCCGCGCTCGCGCTCATCTCGGACTATCACCGCGGGAACACGCGTTCGATGGCGACGGGACTTCACATGAGCGGGATTTACGCCGGGCAAGTGCTCGCCGGGTGCGGCGCGCTCATGGCGGGCTCGCCTTACAGCCTCGGCTGGCGGCTCACGTTTGAAACGTTCGGTTTCATCGGCGTTGCGTATGCGATTATCGTCGTCGTTTTCCTGCACGATCCCGAAGCGAAAAAATCCGACGCCGCCGAAAATGCGGAAGCGGAAGCCGTTCCCACGGCGCTTTCCAAGGACGTTCCCGCGCCGGAGAACGACAAAAGCGATTTCGGAATTCTCAACGTGCTCAAAAGCCTTTTCACCGGGCGCGCGCTCGTGATGCTGCTTGCCATTTACGCGTTCGCTGGCTTCGCAAACTGGTTTCTCATGGGCTGGTATCCGCGACTGTTGCAGGACATGTTCGGGCTTTCCGAATCCGCGGCGGGACCGCAAGCAACGCTCTGGGTGAACGTTGCAAAATATTTCGCCGTGCTCGCGGCAGCCGTGGTCGCCGACCTTTGGTATCGAAAAAATCGCAGTGCGCGCGCCTACGTTCCCGGGATTTGCTTCTGTCTCGCGGGACCGTGCGTCATCATCGCGATGCTTCCTGCGCTCGGCGTGCCGATCGCGCTCGGGCTCGTCGCGACGCTCGCGCTCGTTTCCATGCAAGGCGTGGCGCAAGGCTCGCTCGACGCCACGCTGATGCCGATTCTGCGCTCGCAAATCGACGAACGTTTTTCCGCGACCGGCTACGGCTTGCTCAATCTGACTTCCGTCGGTGCGGGAGCGCTCATTTCGTGGCTCGGCGGTTTCTTGAAAGACGCCGGCGTTGCGCTCGGCGTGCCGCTCAGCATCGCGGGATTGCTGATGCTCCTCTGCGGCGCGCTCTTTTTCCTCCTGCCGAAACCGCGTCAGTAAAAATAAACGGAATCGGAAAAAAAATTCCTTCGCCGAAGCGTTCCCGCGCGGCGGAGGATTTTTTTTGAAAAACGCGTTCCCGCGGCGTGTAATGATGCGCAAAAATGAACATCGTCGAAGTCGTCAAAGAATACGTCCGTTTCCCGAGCATTTCTGCCGATCCCGCGTTTGCGGACGGCGTGAAAGGCACGTATGAATTTCTCGCCGCGTTGCTGAACAAGGCGGGAGCGCGCGCGGAAATCGTTCCCACGAGCGGCAATCCCGTAGTCGTCGGGCGCTTCAACGCCGAGCGCGCGGACTTGCCGCACATCGTGATTTACGGGCACTACGACGTGCAACCCGTCGATCCGCTCGAGCTTTGGGAAACGCCGCCGTTCGAACCCGTCGTGCGCGATGGAAAAATTTTCGGACGCGGCACTGCGGACAACAAAGGTCCGCACGCCGTTTCGATTGTCGCACTCGCCAATCTTTTGGCGCGCCGCCCCGACTTGCCGCTGCGGCTCACGTTTGTTTTCGAGGGCGAGGAAGAAATCGGGAGCACGCATTTCGGCGAATTTCTCGCAACGCACAAAGACGAGCTTTCGACGGGCGATTTCGTGTTGCTCTCCGACACTTCCAGCCCGAGCGAAAACGAAGTCGCAATCACAATCGGCTTGCGCGGAATGGTCGGGCTTGAAGTGAACGTTTTCGGCCCGAACAGCGATTTGCACAGCGGATTGCACGGCGGCGCAGTCGTGAATCCGATTCAGGCGCTCGCGGAAGTTTGCGCTTCCCTGCACGCGCCGGACGGCTCCGTGAACGTTCCCGGATTTTACGACGGCGTCCGCGCTCCCGCGCAGTGGGAACGCGAGGAGTTCGCGCGCTTCCCGCAAAGCGAAGACGATTACAAAAAATTTCTCGGCGTGGACGCGCTCTACCGCCAACCCGGCTACACGCCGCTCGAATGCGCGCGATTCGCTCCGACGCTGGAATTCAACGGGATCGGCGGCGGCTATCAAGGCACCGGCTCAAAAACTATCGTTCCCGCAAAAGCTTTCGCAAAAATCACTTGCCGTCTCGTTCCCGGACAAGATCCCGCCGACATTCGCGAAAAAGTTTCTTCCGCAATTTTGAAAAGAATGCCCGCCGGCGTTCGCGCAACAATTACGCCGATGCAAGGCAATCCCGCATATTTCGTTTGCCCGCCGCATCGCCCGAACACGCCCGCAGACATGAATCCGTCGCTCGCCCGCGCATTCGACGCCGCCGAAAAAATCATTTCCGAAAAATTCGGGAACGCGCCGATTTACTCTCGCGAAGGCGGTTCAATCGGAATCATCGAAGATTTTCGCCGTCTCACGGGAATGGATTCGCTCATGATCGGATTTTTCACCGCCGACTCAAAAATTCACGCGCCGAACGAAAGCGCAAATATCGCCATGCTCGAAAAAGGCGTCGCGACCTACGAAGCAATTTTTGAAGCCTGTTCTGGGGAAAACAGTTGAGGAGTTGAAAAGGTTGAGGAGTTTAGGAGTATCGTGCGGATTTTTGCCAACGGCAAAAATTTAGGGGAACTACTCTCCCGCGAAGCGGGAATCAACAGGCGCAACGCGCCGACTCAACTCCTCAACTTTTTTTGCCTTCGGCAAAAAAGTTATCAATTGAATCCGAGAAGTTGGAGGAAGAAACGGACGCGTTCGCGTTCGTCGCCCTGCAATTCGATTTCGCCGTCCGTCTCGGCGCCGCCGCAAGCGAATTTGCGTTTGAGCGAAGCGAGCAAATCCGCGCGCTGTTCGGCGTGAAGCGCGGCGATTCCCGGACCGGAAAGAATCGTCACTGTCTTTCCGTTGCGCCCGGATTTTTCGATGCGCAGATTCACTTTCCCGAGTTTTTCGGGAACGCTCGGCTTGGAATCCGCCGAGCGGCGTTTCTGCGGAGCTTCCGCCTGCGGCAAATTTTCGATGTGCAACGCGCCGAACGCGTCGTTGATGGATGCGACGGCGGAAGTTTTGCCGTCCGTGGGAATTTTTTTAGACATAAAAGAAAAACAAAAGGCGAAAAATTTGCGTTCCCGCGGGAACGCGCGGGCGCTCAACGGTTCACTGCGCGTCGCGAGCGTTCCCGTCGACGATTTCGCGAATGCGTGCTTTGAGCGCGTCCAAACCCGTGCCCTCGGTGCAGGAAATTTTCAAAATTTCCGTGCCTTTGTGCTTACGGCGAAACGCGGTCAGATTTTTTGCGGAAGCCTCGCAATCCATTTTGTTTGCGGCGATGAGCCGCGGTTTTTCGAGCAACGCGGGATCGAAGCGCTCGAGCTCGGCGAGCAACGCGGAATAATCGTCCGCCGGCTTGCGATTGTCCGTTCCCGCCATATCGATGATGAAAAGCAAAAGGCGGCAGCGCTCGACGTGTTTGAGGAAACGATGTCCAAGCCCGCGATTTTCGCTCGCGCCCTCGATAAGCCCCGGAATATCCGCGAGCGAAACGCGTTTGAAATCGTCGTATTCGATGATGCCGACGCTCGGATTTTTCGTCGTGAACGGATACGGCGCGCATTTCGGACGCGCGTTCGTGAACGCGTTTGTGAGCGAAGATTTTCCCGCGTTCGGGAACCCGACGAGCCCGACATCGGCGATCGTTTTCAGCACGAACGTAAATTCGCCGCGACCGCCCTCCTTGCCGGGAGTCGTTTTGCGCGGAGCCTGATTCACGGAAGTTTTGAACTGATTGTTCCCGAGACCGCCGCGACCGCCTTTGAGCAAAACTACGCGTTCGTCGTGCTCGAGCAATTCGGCGACGAGCAAGCCGCTTTCCGTTTCAAAAACCTGCGTTCCCGGCGGCACGGGAAGAATCACGTCCGCGCCGTCGCATCCGTGGCGATTGCGCCCGGCGCCGGGCTGACCGTTTTTCGCGTTCCAATGCGGCTGAAAAGCATAGCGCCGAAGATCGCCCTCGTTTTCATCGCAAACGAGCACGACATCGCCGCCGGTTCCGCCGTCGCCGCCGTCGGGCCCGCCCTTCGGCAAATATTTTTCGCGGCGGAAACTCAGACAGCCGTTCCCGCCGTTGCCGGCGCGGAGATAAACTTTTGTTTCGTCGATGAACACTTTTTTGACGGAGAAAAAATATCAGCCGACGACGCGTCCTTTTCCGCGACCTTTTTTCTTCACGGGCGGAATGATTTCGACGGCGTTCCCGCCGTCATCCTTATCGCGGGAACGGCGCACGATCCACGTTTGCACCGTCGTAAGAATGTTTTGCAACGTCCAATACAACGTGAGCGCGGACGGCATCGAATAGCAGATGATCGGGAAAATCGCCATCATCGCGTAGAACATGTTTTTCTGCCCGGGTTGCGCGTTGGGCATCGGCGTCATTTTCATGTTCAGGAACATCGTTGCGCCCATGAGAATCGGGAGAATATGGATTTGCGCATTGATGAGCGGGATGCGGACGTTTTCGAGCCCGGGAATGAGGTCGGGCATCGACAGGTCGGGCACCCAAAGGAACGGTTGCAGACGAAGCTCCGCGCAAGTCTGGAACGTGCAATACATCGCGAAGAAAATCGGGATTTGAATCAGCACGGGGAAGCAACCGGCGAGCGGATTGATGCGATGCTCGCGGTAGAGCTTCATCGTTTCCTGCTGCATTTTCTGCGGGTTGTCTTTGTATTTTTCGCGAATCGCCTGCAACGGTTTTTGGAATTTTTGCATGCGCTTGGCGGAACGCTGTTGCGCCATCGTGAGCGGCCACGTGATCGCCTTGACGATGAGCGTCATCACGACGATCGCCCAGCCCCACGCCCACGCGCCGTCGGGAATCAGCGTGCCGTGAATCCAATTCATCACGGTAACGAGAATTTTGCAGAGCCAATCAATGCTGATGAATCCGAAAAGATTCGTGAACTGCACGACTTCGTCCGCGTCCGCAAAAATTTTGTCGGAAGATTTTTCGGAAACGGGAACGGCTTTCAGCTCGGCAAGGCGCGTGTATTCTTTCGGCCCGACGTAGAGCGGGGCTTCGAGTTTCAGCGAACGAAGCGCGGGAAGACCGATGCGCGCGTAAGCGACGACGGAAAGCTCCGTTGTGTTGTCCGCGTCCGCCTCGGGAACGATTTTTTCGGGAAACACTGCGACTTCGCGAATGAGCGCGCGCACGTCGCTCTGCGGGAACGCGACGATGTTTGCGAAATACTGATTCGTCGTCGCAATCCAACGAAACGGCGATTCTCTGTCCGCGAGCGCGATGTAGGACGGTTGCGCCGAGTGCGCGCCCAGTCCCAAAAATCCGCTGCTCGACACGAAATGCGAAGTGCCGATTTTGTCGTAGTCATCTCCGTTGAACCACGAAGCGTTGAGAAAAATATTTGCCTTGTCGCCGTTCGTCGGCGGAAGCATTCCCGTCGAAACGTAGAGATCGCCCGCGGGAACGGACGCCGCGCCCGCCGCGGGAACGATTTCGACGGCGTGCCGCACGTAATACGGATCGCTCGCGCCCTCACCTTCGTCATCGAGCGAAATCGTGTAGACGCGCCGCACGGTGCGAACCGCATCGGAACCGACAAGCGTCACGGTGCGCGTTTTCGCGACATCGTCGGAAACATCGCTTTCGAGCGCGTAGACAATCGGAAGCGGCTCGGGCTTGCCGCCGAGCGTCGCCGGCGCGGAAGCCAGCGTCAGCACGGGAACGCTCGAACCCTCGTTGAGCACGACGGCGGTTTCGTCGTTTCTCGATTTTTCAAAATCATGAAGCTCAATGCCCTCGATGCCGCCGCCGAACGAGCTGAGCCGAAGCGCAATCTTGCCGTTCGCAAGCGTCCAAATTTTCTTTTCCCCGGAAAATATCGCCGCCGCTTTCGCGGGAACGGGCGCGGGCTGCACGACCGGCGCGAGCGACGCCGTCTGCGTCTGCGTTGCCGTAGGCGCGGGAACGGGCTGTTCGGACGCGTTCTTCGCATTGAAGAACATCAGCCCCACCGCAAGCCCGATCAGCAGAATTCCGATAACAGTGCTTTTCTTATCCATTGAGCTATTAAAAGTGGAAAAGGAAATCAGATGTAAGGGAACGCTGGCAAGATTGTTCTAACTGATAGCTGATAGCTGATAGTTGATAACTGATAGCTGATAACTTTCAACCGGATTTCAAAGTTATCCGTTATCAACTATCAGTTATCAGTTTTTTGGCGCGAAGCGCCAAATCAGAAGCGTGCGCGGAGACCGACGTTTGCGGAATGCGTTGTCGTGTCCGCCAAGTCCGTTTCGAACGTGTAAGCCGCGCTGAGCGACCACGTTTCGTCGATGCGGAAGTCCACGCGCGGGCCGATCTGAATCGTGTTTTCATCCATCAGATAGGCGGTCGAAGTGAACTTCGTTCCCGCGGCGGAGCCCGAAGCGAACGCGGCGTCGATATCCGCTTCCGTGTCAAGGAATTCGTGCGCGAACGAAGCTTCGAGCCCGAAGCGCAGGCGATCAGTCGCGCGCCAATTCAGCGCCGCGCCGATTTTCCCACGCACCGACCAACGCTCGGTCTTTTCCACGTCGAGCGCCGTTGCGTTCCCGTCTTTTTCAGAGAACGATTTTGTGCGCGCATAGCCGATGTCGAAACCGACGAACGGCGCGATATCCACGCCGTTGCCGAACTTCCATTCGGCGCCGAAGAGGAACGAAGCGTTCACATCGTTCCCGTCCGTTTCGCCGGTCACCGACTCGTTGTTGTAGCCCGTGTTGCGCTTCGTATCAAAGCTCATTCCGCCGACGCTCAGCCCGTAGCCGAAATACGCGTTTTCAAACTGCGACATTCCGTAAACGCCGAGGCGGAAACCGTCGCCCTCGTGCTTGCCGGCGCCGTCGTGCAGACGTGCTTTCGCCAAGTCGAAACCGGCGCTGATGCCGAGAATCGTGTTGGAGGAAACCGCCGCATCAAAGCCGCCGAACACGCCCGTGTGCGTCATGTCGTAATTTGCCGAATCCGTGCCGTTGCCGTCGCTTTCGCGATCCGATCCGAACACGTTCACGAACGGCGTAAATTTTACATTCGTGCCGCCCGAGATTGCGCGGTCGTAGCGCCGCTGTTCGAGGCGTTCCCGCAGCAAATCGTTTTCAAGCGAAGCAAATCCGCTCTGCATTTCGAGCAACGCGCCGAACGACACCGGAGACAACGCCACAAGGCGCTCCGTGTTTTTGCCGATAAATATGCCGAGATCGGAATCTTTCACGGCTGCGTAAAACTCGCGCAATCCTTTCGGCGGGTTATTGTATTCCATCACCGCAGTGTAGAGCATGAGATGCCCAGAATCACCGGTAACGAGCCATGTTTCGCCCGTACTGTCGGTAACGGTCACCAAATCGCTCAGCGCGCTTGCATCACCGCTGAAAGTGCCTCCGAGAATCGTTACCGCGACCGAGTCGAGCGAAACGGAAGTGTCGGACAAATCCAAATAAATTTCCGCCGGAGCACCCGAATCCGTGTCCAACACAACGCTCCCGCCGATGCCGAGCAACGGCGTTCCCGCGGCGAGCGAATCGTCGGACACGTAAATGGTCAACTTGCCGTCCAACGTGAAATCTCCGGCAATGCTCGAGCTCACGCCCGTTGCGAACGTCCCCGCGGATGCCGGCGGCACCGTTCCCGAAGAGGCGGGTGTCGTCGAGGTTTCACCCACGATCAATTCCGTGCCGCGCGCGACGAATACGCTTCCGTTGATGTTCGCGCCGTTTCGCAGGTGCAGTTTTGCACCGTCCGTCGTAGCGAACACCGCCGCAGAGCCGCTGTCTGCGTTGATACCGAACGTTCCTCCGGACAAAATCAGCCCGCCGTTGGAGGAGAAACTGCATTTACCGCTGTTGAAAATTTTGCTCGTGACATCGGTTTCTTCGGCGGCGGAATCGCTCGTTACGCGAAGGAAGCCGCCACGGAGAACGCCGGAAGCCGTTTCGTTTTTGCCGTATTCCGCTTTCTCGGAGCCGCCGACTTCCACGTTCGCCGCCATACCGCCGAGAGTTTCGGCGGAGAGCGAGAGCTCGCCGGATTTCACCTGCGTCGTTCCCGCGCCGAGCGCGTTCGCGTGTTCGGCTATGAGCGTTCCTCCGGAAACGACGAAGCCTGCGGCAAAATAAGAATTGTCTGCCGTCAATTTCATCGTTCCCGCGCCGGATTTGATGATTTTGCGAGTCGTGTTGCTTTCGTCGCTTTGGTTTTTATTGATTCTCCCGGAAAGCGTCAGCGTTGCGCCGTCCGCCACGGCGAACGTCACATCCCCGGTTTCTCGCGAAACCGTATAGCGCACGCGAATCGTCGCGGAAATTTCCGAGTCGGACATCACCGAGATATTACCGGTAGTGTAAAAATCCATCGCGCCGTCGGCGGAGCCCTCGCCGGTAATCGTTCCGCCGTTGAGTTTAATCAAAACTTTTTCGCTAAACGATTGGAGCGATTCTCCGAGGTCGAGCGTGCCACCCGGATTCAGAGTAATCGTCTGACTTTGGCTAACGCTGTAGTTGAAAATGTCTTTTTGCTCGGACGCGGTAACCGTCGCGTTCCCGATGGTGAGATTTCCGGAAATCGACTTTGAACCCGAAAGCTCGATAATCGATTTTGCGCCCGTTCCCTCGAGAATGAGCGATGTTTCCGTATCCATATACGACACCTTTCCCGTGAGCACGCCGTCTTCGGCAACAATGAGCGACGCATCCTCATGCGCATACTCCCTCACAAACGTTAGCATCCCGGCGGTGAGCACGCCGCCTTCGGTGACACGCAGCGTTCCCTGAGCAACTCTCAGCGTGCCGATATCGCAATTTCCGGAAAGAGTCAGCGTCCCCCCGCCGTATTTTACAAACGTTCCCGCCGCCGAGATGTTCCTGCGGAGCGTGCCGCTTTTCTCCTTGTTCACATGAATCCCCGAATTGCCCTCAAAGGTAATCGCGTTGGAAATCACGGTTCCGACATCGTTGAAAACAAGCTGCGCACCGTCGGCAACCAAGATTTTGGCGGCGGCGTTCCCGAAAGAGGAATCACTCAGCAAAAGCCGCGAGTCTTGCGCGTCTTTTTTCACGTAAAGCGTTCCCGTGAAATCGTCCCCGAGGACTACGCCCTGCCCGTTCCCTGTGCCGCCGATAACGGCAAGCGTTCCCGTGCCGGAAACCTTCGAGCCGAGATCCGCCTGCGCCGTAAGTTTTTCCGTGAGGAAAAGACGAGCATCCGATTCGAGGCAAACCGTTCCCGCGCCGGAAAGATTCGCGGCAGAAGCGATGGGCAGCGTTCCCGTGCCGGCGAGCGTCAGCGTTTTATCGCTCGCGATTTCCACGTTCCCGCTCGGAGTCACGGCATAGTCCGTGCCCGTCAGTGTTGTATTTTCGTTCACGGTAATCGCGGCGGGAACGACCGTGCCGGAGACAGAAACTTCTGCGTTCGCCGTGTCGAAAATGACCGTATCGAGATCGTAAAACTTATTGTCCGCAGTCGTAGCAGCGGAATCCGCGCTCCAATTCGTCGTCGATTCCGTATCCCACGTTCCCGAAGCTCCGCCTTTCCAGTAGAGCGACAACGCGCCCCCGGTAATCGTCACGGCACCGTTCGTCGAAACATTAAAAGTAGAACGCTTGGAAAAATCCTTGCCGTCCGCAAAACGGAAATTTGACAGCGTGATCGCATCCCAACCGTCAACCACGCCGCTTCCGTTGTTAGAAATCAGCGTGTAGGCATCGCCGTTTTTCAGCGAATCCGAAAGCACGAAAACCGAGTCCGAAGAAACTTTCACCGTCGCGCTGTTGGTGATGGCATTTGCAAGCGTGACATCCGCCTCGGAAAGATCGAGAACTCCGGAAGCAACGTCGATATTCCCCGAGAACGCCGTTGTTCCTCCGATGACCAACGTCCCGCCGGAAACCGAAATATTGCCCCCAAACGTGTCCGTTCCCGTGATTTTGAGCGTTCCCGCTCCGGAAACCGTCAGCGTTGCATCGGCGGCTTGCGTAATTTTCCCGCCGAGAGTAATCGTTGCTCCCGTTCCCGTGCTCGTCGCCGCGCCCGTTTCGTTTGCCGACATCTTTGTCGTATCAATCGTCACGTTCCCGGCGATTGTCATCGCCGCGGAAGAATCCCAATCGTCAAGCGCGCCGAGCGTGCCGCCGGAAAGCGTCACGGTTTTGTTGGCGGCATTTCCGGAGACCAATCCGCCGACGCCGAGGTTCAAGCGACCGGACGAAAGCGTAACTTTTGCCGCATTCCTGTACCACGAATCCAAGTTCAGCGTAATTCCATAAAGATTCGCCTCGCCGCCGGAAATCTCGAGCGTTCCCGCGCTATCCCAAGAAACCGTGGTCATTCCGGACGTTGCGTTCAACACGCCGCCGGAAACCGTAAGCTTGCTCGTCCCGTTGGGCCAGCGCCCGACAAGAATCGCGTTATCTGTGCTTTCTCTACTCGCCGTCTGTTTCCCGTCGCCGGAAATATTGAACACTCCGCCGCTCAGCTCGTAAAAGCTTCCCGTCCCATTCTTGGAGTCGTTAAGCACAAGGCGCGCGGCGGAAACCATTCCCGCAGTTTGCGTAATGGTCGAGCCGTTGTTGACGGAAATATTCCCGGTAATTTTCGTCGTTCCCGCGCCGGAAATATTCATCGTTCCGGAATAGACCTGCAACGTTCCGATTGTGTTTGCCCCGGAAAGCGTCAGCGTTCCCGCGCCGTTTTTTTCCAACATTCCCGTTGCAGAAATATTCCCGCTGAGCGTGCCGCTTTTCTCGCTGTTGACGATGATTCTCGCATCGCCTTCAAGCGTTATCGCGTTGGAAATTTCGGTTCCGACATCGTTGAAAACAAGATCCGCGCCGTCGGCGACCAAGATTTTGGCAGTGGCATTCCCGAAAGAGGATTCGCTCAGCAAAAGCCGTGAGTCTTGCGCATCTTTTTTCACGTAAAGCGTTCCCGTGAAATCGTCCCCGAGGACTACGCCCTGCC
>CAVEBA010000037.1:0-13011 GCA_963613695.1 Sphaerochaetaceae bacterium | reverse complement strand
CCCTTATGCCGAACCAAAAAGCGCTTTAAGCCAAGTTTCACGATTTTTCTCCTTCCCACCTATATTACCCAATCTTCACCAACTCTTCCGTTGCGGGAACGTCCTTGATGATTTGGGAGGGGAGCGGACCGACGCCGATGTAGCGGAGGTTCGGGAGCTCGGGAGCGTCGGCGAGTTCGACGATTGTTTTCATCACGAAAGCGATGTAGCGCTTTGCGTTCGCGGGAAGATCGGCAAACGAGCGCACGTCGGAAATATCTTCCGTCCAGCCCGGGAGCGTTTCGTACACGGGAACGAGCGTTTGGCGCAGCGCGTCGTTGCGCGGCACGTGTTTGTAAATTTTTCCGTCCGGACCTTTGTAGGCAACGCAGACGAGCAAATCGCCGCCCCGCCATTCGTCGGCGGGCGAAAGCGCGTCGAGCTTGTTGATTACCAAATCCTGATAACCGCCGTAGCGGAGCGCGTCGGCTTTTTCGACGCAGTCGCACCAACCGACCATGCGCTGACGCCCGGAAACGACGCCGAACTCGAGTTTTTTCAAGCGTTTGCAGAGCGGATGCTCGTCGTCCATCTGCGTCAGAAAAACGTGCGTGCCGACCTTTGTGTCGTAGGCTTTGCAGCAGCCCATCGTGTGCACGAGTTGCGCGGGAATGCCGGCGCTTTGGAAAAATTCCGGCGTGAACGTGTGCGAAGCCGTAACGTTCGGCGGGAAGCCGTGGCGCTTGTCGAGCCAGTAAGCCTGCCCGAATTCGCCGATGATGTATTCGCCGCGTTTCATCGTGTCGAGCACGAGGTCGCGCACATCGCAAATTGCGGGAACGAGCATATGCCCTGCCTCCCAATAGACGTCGATGACTTTTTCGCGGTTAAATTTGAACGGCGTTCCCGCGTCGAATTGCGTGAAATCGAAATCCGCCTCGGTGAAAACTCCGTCCTTGATTGCGGGCGCGTTCCCGCGAATTTCGGCGGCGGAAAGTTTTTTGAAAAATTCGCTCCAAAGCTCCGGCGCAACGCGGCAAACGTGCTCGATCGTGCGTTCGGCGCGATCCATGCGCGCGTTCATTTTTTCGGCAAAATCGTCTTTCGAACCGAGAAAATCCGCGTAGGTGATTTGCCACTGCCCGACCTCGTCGCTATACGCCGGCGTGATCCCGCGCCCCGTCGAGCCGCGCGGCAAGTGTTTCAGCACGTTCACGCGATAATCCTCGAACGCGAGATCGAGCATGCGGTGCGACACGTCGCTAAGCATCGTGCGCTCGTCGATGCGCAGGCGGGAATAAATCGGAATGCCCATTTTTTCCAACGGGCGCGCCTCCCAGTGAAATTTGCGCGGATCGGCGACCACGCCCGCGCCGATCGCGAGCACGGCAACGTCCTTTTCGATGACGCCCGCCGGAAGCAAATTCAGCTTCAGCCCGCCGACCGTGTGTCCGGAATTTGCCCCGCCGTTCACTTTCATCACGACGGAAACGACATTGCGCCTGCCGGTTTCCGCCTGAAGCTCGCGAATAACCTCGGGGATCAGACGCCCCTTGCCTTCGTCTCCCGTGCTGATTCCGGTGTCGGCGATGAGTTGGCTACGAAATTTTGTGAGTGCCATGGCGGTTCAAAAAAATTTTGGAGAAAATAAACGTGTTTTTCGAAAATAAATGAAAACCGTTCCCGTGTGAATTCTATTTTCGCGCGGGAACGGCGCTCGGCGTTCCCGATTTTTTCACAGACGGATGTGAATATCCTGTCGATAAGTTTTTTGTAAAAAAATGGTATGAACTGTTGACAAGTGGGGCGAAATGGGGGAAAGTGTTTTCCATCGGGAGCAAATCCCACAATATTCCACAAATGCCCACGGAGAACGCACAGTTATTCGTCGGAGAATTCCGACACAAGCTCGACGCGAAAAACCGTCTGACGATCCCGTCGGATTGGCGATTCGAAGCCGACGCGCGCTCCGTGTATCTGGCGATTCCCGCGCCGAACGGTTGCATCACCGTATGCCCGCCCGAAGCGGTTCAAAAACTCATCGACGCCGCCTCGCAATCGAACCTGAGCGCTCCCGCGAAACAGCGCGCGCTGATGATGCTCGCCCGTAGCGCAAGCAAAATCACCTGCGACAAGGTCGGACGCATCAGCCTTGACACTCGCCTGTTGGCGCACGCCGGAATTTCCGGCGAAGCCGTGCTCGTCGGCGAGTTTAAGAAATTTCACATCTGGAATCCGGAACGCCTCGCGGCGGAAGATGCCAAAAACGTCTCGCCGGAAGAAACGTTCGCCACGCTCGCCGAGCTGGGTCTCTGAGAACGATTTTTCCGTTGTATTCAAAAATAATTTACATAACTCACAGGTTGTTCACATTTCGTAATTAAAATTTAATTACAAAATCCACAGGTTGTTCACACGCTCCGAATGAATTCCCTCACGCACATTCCCGTTTTGCTCGCGGAAACGCTGGACGCGCTCGCGCCCCGCGACGGAGGGAACTATCTGGATTGCACATTCGGCGGCGGCGGGCATTCCCGCAAAATTCTCGAACGTGCGGGCGGGAACGCGACGCTTTCCGCAATCGACCGCGATCCCGCGGCGCTCCCGCGCACCGAAGCAATGAAGCGCGATTTCGGCGCGCAGTTTCGTTTTTACGCACTGCCCTTTTCTCGCCTCGACGAAGTTCCCGATGCGCCTTTTGACGGCGTGTTGATGGATATCGGCGTTTCCTCGTTTCAACTCGATGACGGCACCCGCGGTTTTTCTTTCCGCAAAAACGCTCACGCGGATATGCGCATGGACACGAGCTCCGGCGTCGATGCGGCGGAATTTCTCGAAACCGCGCCGCGGGAACGCCTTGTCGAAGCGATTCGCGATTTCGGCGAAGAAGCGCGTTGGCGTCGAGTTGTCGATGCCGTCATCGATGCGCGCGGCACGGGAAAACTTTCCGAAACGGAATCGCTCGCCGAAGTAATTGCGAACGCAGTCGGCAGGCGCCCCGGAGAAAAAATTCACCCGGCGACGCGTGCGTTTCAAGGCATTCGCATCGCGGTGAACGACGAGCTCGGCGAGCTTCGCCGTGCGCTTCCGAAAGCTTTTTCCGTGCTGAAACCCGGCGGTGTTCTCGCCGTAATCAGCTTTCACTCGTTGGAAGATCGTATCGTAAAACGTTTTTTCAATGAGCTCTGCGGACGCCCGACGGATCGTTCGGACACGCGCCCGCAGGACGAGCGTTCCCGCGTTGCGGAGTTCGTCACACGCAAAGCGATTCGTCCGTCCGAAAACGAACTCGCCGAAAATCCGCGTTCCCGCAGCTCGAAACTTCGAGCCGTCCGTAAACTCTAAAAATTTCCTACCATGTTTTCCTTCATTTACAAAAATTTTCCCAACGTCTGCATGATTTGCGTAATCCTCGGAACGCTCCTCGTCGCAACGTTTCAGTTGGTCTCGGTCAACGCGACACGCGACCGCAAGAGCGACGACATTCGGCGCATAGAGAAAGATTGCGCGGCGCTGGAAAAAGAAATCGAATCGCTGCAGGCGCAAAAGGCGACGCTCTGCAACACGCAAACGCTCAGCTGGAACCGTGCGTTGCGCGGCGGATTTAAGGAACCGGAAAAAATTATCCGCGTGCGCACGATGTGCATTCCTTACGCTTCCGGACGCGTGCAACCCGCCCCCAAAGCGCTCGCCGTCGATCTCTGCGAGCTCGCTTCCGCGCGTGCTTCGCGCCAATGATTCGGAGGATTTTTGCAAATGAAAAACCTCCTCTCTTCAGGGTGGCGTTTTTACGCCCTGGTCGGTGTGATCTCGCTCTGTTTTGCCGTGCTCGTAGGCAGACTTTGGTGGGTTCAAGTCTACAACGCGGACAAATACCGCCACGCCGCAGAAGAAAACCGTAGCCGCGTCGATACGCTCCCGGCGAGCCGCGGAAAAATCACGGATTCCCGCGGCGATATTCTCGCGCAAAATCGCGAAATCTTTTCTTTGGTCGGCGACCAATCGGTTGTCTTTCCCGAGGATTTGGAAAAACTTCCCGAAGTCGCCGCCGCGTTCGGCATGAGCAAAGAAGAGCTCGAAGAAAAACTTCTTCCGCAACAAGGCAAGAAACCGAGCAAATACGTGGTTTTGAAAGACAACGTAGACAACGAAACAGTGCAACGCGTGAAAAAATTGTTCCCGAAAAAAGTCCGCGACGACAGCAAGGGACGCATGATTTCTCGCGAAAATTTTCCGATTTACACCAAGTCCCGTTTCGTGCGCGAATATCCGCTCGGCGAAACCGCTGCGCACATCATCGGCTACGTCAACCGCGAAAACAAGGCGGTCTCGGGAATCGAATTCGCGATGGATCGTTTCCTCAAAGGCGAAGACGGCTGGCGCGAAATTAAGCGCGACGGCCGCCGGCGCGAGCTCCCGCGACTGCGTTCCCGCGACGTTCCCGCGCGAAACGGCTACACCGTGAAGCTCACGATTGATTCCAAAATCCAAGGCTTCGCCGAAGAAGCCTGCAAAAAAATCGCCGAAGAGTTCACGCCGATTTCTTCCTCGATCATCATCAGCGAAGCGCAGACCGGACGCATTCTCGCGATGGCGAACAGCCCGTCTTTCAATCTCAACGATTTCGGGAAAGCACCGATTGAAAATCAGCGCAACCGCGCCGTGACGGACATTTACGAACCCGGTTCCGTTTTCAAAATCGTCTCCGTTGCCGCCGCGCTCGAAGAAGGCGTTGTCTCGGAAAACAACGTGTTCGACTGCGCCCTATCCTCGGTTCCGTATCGCGGAAAAATGCGTTCCCTGCCGCAGGAAGACCACAAGATGGAAAAACTCAGCGTGCGGGAAATCATCAAGCAATCGTCCAATCGCGGCACCGCGCAGATCGCGATGAAATTTTGCGAACGCTACGGCGAGGACGCGTATTTCGATTACATCAAAAAATTCGGCTTCGGAGAAAAAACCGGGCTCATCGGAGCGTCCGGCGAACAGGCGGGACTGCTCCTCAATCCCAAGCAATGGGACGGGCTCACGATCACGCGACTCCCGATGGGACACTCCGTTTCCTGCACGCCGTTGCAAACGCACTGCGCCATGAGCGTCATCGCCGCCGGCGGCGTGCTGATGAAACCGCAAGTCGTTCGAAGCGTGCTCGACGAAAAAAATCAGGAGCTGCTTTCGTTTGCGCCGGAACAAAAACGTCGCGTCGTTTCCGAAAAAACCGCGCAACTCCTCGCAAGCATGCTCCGAGACGCCGTCAATCCCGAATTCCGCAATACCGGAAGTAAGGCTGACGTTCCCGGATACGAAGTCGCCGGCAAGACGGGAACGACGCAGAAAATCATCAACGGAAAATATTCCAACGACTATTACGTTGTTTCTTTCTCGGGATTTTTCCCGGCGAGCGCGCCGCGCATCGTCATTACCGTTGTGGTTGACGGCCCCGTGTATTACGCCGAACGCTGGGTCGCCAAGCGCGATGCGAATAATAAAGTTCTCCGCAATCCCGACGGTTCGCCCCAAATGGAAAAGAAAGTTTTGAAGACGCGTGCCTATGCCGCAACGGTCGCCGCACCGATTTTCAAGGAGCTTGCGAAAAAGACAATCGACTGGTTGGAAATTCCGGCACCCGCGGGAACGCCGACCGCTCAGTAAACGAAACCCGATTTTTTCAAAAAATCTTCGGCAAAAAAAACGTTCCCGCGAAATCAATCGCGGGAACGTTTTTTTTAAGACCCAAACTTTTCGCGTTAACGCACGAAGAGGAGCTCCCGATACTTCGGCAGCGGCCACATTTCGTTGTCAACGATGAGCTCGAGCTTGTCGATGTGATAGCGAATCGTATCGAAGCAGGGCAAAACGGTATCGTGATAAGCGATTGCCTTTTTGCGGGCGTCTTCAATCTTGTTCGCCTTTTTGCGAGCTTCGACCATCTTGTCCACGTTCTCCTTGACGGCGCCGACATGTTCGGCAACGGCTTCGATGAGACGGAGCTCCTCGGCGGCGAGTTTGTTAAACTTCGCGGCGGGGAAAACACTCTTCAGCTTGGAAACGCTGTCGAGCAGCTGCGACTGATAGCGCAAGCCGACGGGAACGATGTGATTCAGCGAAAGATCGCCGAGCACACGCGCTTCGATCTGAATTTTCTTCGTGTAGATTTCCCACTTCACCTCGTTGCGGGAATGCAACTCTTTCTCCGTGTGAATGTTTCCGTTGGCGAAAACCTTTATCGACTGCGGAGACGTGTAGTTGTCGTAAATCACGGGAACGCTCGTTTCGCAGTCGAGCCCGCGTTTCGCCGCTTCTTCTTTCCACTCGTTGGAATAGCCGTTCCCGTCGAAGCGAATCGGCTTGGATTCCTTGATGTATTTTTTGACAACGGTGAAAAGCGCTTCTTTCTTGGATTTGCCTTTGGCGATGAGCGAATCGACATCGGTCTTGAATTCGACGAGCTGCTCGGCGAGCGCGGCGTTGACCGCCGTCATCGCGGAAGCGCAGTTCGCGGAGGAACCGACGGCGCGGAATTCGAAACGATTGCCCGTGAACGCAAACGGCGACGTGCGGTTGCGGTCGGTGTTGTCCACGAGAATTTCCGGAATCTGCCCGACGCCGAGCGAAATGCCGCGCTTGCTGTCCATCTTGATCGCGTCATCGAGCGAAGCCTTTTCGAACTTGTCGAGAATCGCCGAAATCTGCGCGCCGAGGAAGGACGAAATAATCGCCGGCGGCGCTTCGTTCGCGCCGAGACGGTGCGCATTCGTCGCGGAAGAAATCGAAGCCTTAATCAGTCCGTTGTTCTTGTAGAGCGCCATGAGAACGTTGGCGATGAACGCGATGAAACGGAAGTTTTCCGCCTGATTTTTGCCCGGCGAGAAAAGATTGATTCCCGTGTTCGTGCCGATGGACCAGTTGTTGTGCTTGCCGGATCCGTTGATACCCTTGAAGGGTTTTTCGTGAAGCAACACGCGGAAACTGTGGCGGCGGGCGACTTCGCGCATCAGCGCCATCACGAGCAAGTTGTGATCCACCGCGAGATTGCATTCTTCATAAATCGGCGCAAGCTCGAACTGATTCGGCGCAACTTCGTTGTGGCGCGTCTTCACGGGAATGCCGAGCTTCCACGCTTCGTATTCGAGCTCTTTCATGAACGCGAGAACGCGGCGCGGGATCGCCCCGAAATAATGGTCTTCGAGCTGCTGATTCTTCGCGGATTCGTGCCCCATGAGCGTGCGCCCCGTCAGCACGATATCCGGACGCGCATTGTAGAGCTCTTCGTCGATGAGAAAATATTCCTGTTCCCAACCGAGCGAGGAGGAAACGTGCTTCACATCGGGATTGAAATATTTGCAGACTGCCGTTGCCGCCTTGTCGAGCGCGGCAAGCGCTTTGAGCAAAGGCGCCTTGTAGTCGAGCGCTTCGCCCGTGTAGGAAATAAACACGGTCGGAATGCAAAGCGTGTCGCCCATGATGAACGCGGGAGAAGACGGATCCCACGCAGAATAACCGCGCGCTTCAAATGTCGAACGCAGACCGCCGCTCGGGAACGAGGACGCGTCCGGTTCCTGCTGCGCGAGCAACTTTCCCGGAAATTCTTCGATGACTCCGCCCTTGCCGTCGTATTCGATAAAGGCATCGTGCTTTTCGGCAGTGCCGTCGGTCAGCGGATGAAACCAGTGCGTGTAGTGCGTCGCGCCCTGCTCCATCGCCCACATGCGCATCGAAGGAGCGACGTGAGAAGCGAGGTCGCGCGAAATCGGTTCGCCCTGATCCATCGCGGATGTTACCGCCTCGAAAGTTTCTTTCGAGAGATATTTCGCCATCGCCTTGCGGTCGAATACCTTGCATCCGTAGTATTCGGAGATCTTGGCTTCAGGCGGCGTTACAAGTGTGACCTTCCGGTTGGAGGCCGTTTCTACAGCATTTAATCGCAGATTTGACATTTTGGATTTGTTTTGTGGTCCCCAAGCCCAAGCTCGATCGGCAAGAACCCGGAAAACCGTTAAAACGGATGACATCTTGCGCCGTTCCCGCAAGCGCGTCAAGCATTTTTTGGAAAAAATTGTAAAATTCTAAAAATTTCTTAAAAACGCCGTTTTCAACCGCAAAAACACCGTTTTTACACGCACAAAACGCAATTTCCGCCGAAAAATCCGCGTTCCCGCAACGCTAAACGACCGCATACAACACGGCAAATAGGCTTGAAAAAATATTTCAATACGATAATTTAACTGAAAAATTAAACTATACGGACAAAAAAAAATGGCAAGGCGTAGCGATGGCATAGAAACGAAGAAGAAGATTCTCGGCGCGGCATCCAAACTCTTTTCCGAAAACGGCTTCAAACAAACGTCGAACGCGGAAATTTCCAAAGCGAGCGGCGTGAACAGTGCGCTCATCAGTTATTACTTCGGGGACAAGGAAACGATTTACCGCGAAGCGTGGCGGCACAGTCTGCGCGAATCGCTCGCGAAGTATCCGGCGGACGGCGTCGTTCCCGCGGACGCGTCCGTACGCGACCGCCTTTACGGAATCATTGCCGCGACGGTGCGCCGCTACTCCGATCCGCTCTGTTTCGACGGCGGCATTCTCAATCAGGAAATCGCCTCGCCGACGGGACTGCTCGAAGATGTGCACGAAAACACGATTTTTCGCCTGCGCGAAAACCTGCTCCACGTCGTAAGCGAATTTCTCGGCGACGGCATCTCGAATGAGGACTTGCGCATGTCCGTCTATTCGATTGTTGCGATGTGTATTTCTCCGCAGAAAAAAATCCAGCGCATCGAAAAAACGGAACCGTTCCCGTATGACGTGGAAAAGCGCATCGAACACGTTTTCCGTTTTTCCGTAGCGGGGCTGAACGCCGTAAAGCGCTTCGCGAAAAAGCCCGAGCGCGGGAACGCGAAAGCAGAGCGCGGGAACGCGAAAGCAGAGCGCGGGAACGCGAAAGCATCTTCACGCAAATAAAATTTATATACGACAACGATGAAAAAACGTTATTTCCCGAAAATTCGAAACGACGAGTGCAAAGGTTGCGAGCGCTGTGTCGTCGCGTGCCCGCGAGGCGTTCTCGCGCTCGGAACGGAGCTGAACGTGATGGGACTGCCGCACGTTTTTGTCAAAAACGAAGACGCGTGCACGGGTTGTTCGCTCTGTTTTTACACGTGTCCGGAACCCGGCGCGATTTCCGTCATTGAAGAAAAGGAGGAAGCGTAAAATGAGTTCGAAAAGTATGTTGCTCTGCGGGAATGAAGCGCTTGTGCACGGCGCGTTGCTCGCCGGTTGCGATGCGTATTTCGGCTATCCGATCACGCCCGCCGGCGAAATCATTGAGTGTGCCGCAAAAAAATTTCCCGAGCTCGGGCGCGTTTTCATTCAAGCGGAAAGCGAAATCGGCTCGATCAACATGGTGATGGGTGCCGCCGCCGCAGGGCTTCGCGCGATGACGGCGAGCAGCGGGCTCGGCATCAGTCTCATGCAGGAAGGCGTTTCCTACCTTGCGGGAATGGAAATTCCGTGCGTCATCGCGGACATCACGCGCAGCGGTCCCGGAATCGGGAACATCAGCGTCGAACAAAGCGATTATTTTCAAGTCGTCAAAGGCGGCGGGCACGGCGGCTATCGTTGTCCGGTTTTCGCTCCCGCGAGTGCGCAGGAAATGTGCGACATGGCGTTTCGCGCGTTCGACATGGCGGAAAAATACCGCACGCCGGTCTACATTCTCACCGACGGCATGATCGGGCAGATGATGGAATCCGTCTCGCTGCCGGAGCCGCTCGACAAACCCGCGCCCGCGCCCTACACGCTCGCGCCCGGGAACGCGCGCACGAACAGTTTTACTTCGATTTATCTCGAACCCGCCGAGATGGAAAAGAAAAACGAAGCGCTTCTCGCAAAATATCGCGAAATGGAAGCCCGCGACCAGGACGCCGAGCTTTGGAAAACCGACGGCGCGGAAATCGTGCTCGTCGCCTACGGCATTATGTCGCGCCTCGCGAAAAACGCCGTGGACGAACTGCGCAACCACGGCGTAAAGGTCGGGCTCGTGCGCCCGAAACTGCTTTTCCCGTTCCCGAAAGATGCGCTGAACGCGCTCGTTCCCGCGGCAAAAAAATTCGTATCCGTCGAACTCAGCGGCGGACAAATGATTGAAGACGTAAAACTCGCGATCGAGTGTCGCCGCCCCGTGGAGCTGATTCACCGCGTCGGCGGACGGCTCATTTCCGTCGAAGAACTCGTCGCCGGAGTAAAAGCCTTGCTCTGAAAAAAAAACACTCGCGGGAACGCGCCGCTCCGCCGTTCCCGCAAAAAATTTTCCGCGAAAACATTTGAAAGAAATAAAATTATGAAAACTTTCCGCATCATCAAAGATCGCCCTGCCGGATTTTTTGCAGAATTCGACAAGCGCCCGAAAACGCTTCGCCACAACATGCACTACTGCCCGGGTTGCGGACACGGCGTGCTTCACAAAATCGTCGCCGAGGCAATCGCCGATTTCGGCATCAAAGACCGCACGACGTTCATCTCGCCTGTCGGTTGCGCAGTCTTCGGCTATTACTACATGGACTGCTTCGGAATTTCCACGCCGCACGGACGCGCTCCCGCCGTCGCGACCGGACTTTCCCGCGCGCACAAGGACAGCGTTGTCATTTCCTATCAAGGCGACGGCGATCTCGCCGCAATCGGTTTCAACGAATTCATTCACACCGTGAACCGCGGCGAAAATATCTGCTACATCTTCGTAAACAACGCGATCTACGGCATGACCGGCGGGCAAATGGCGCCGACGACGCTCGTCGGGCAACGCACGTCAACAACGCCCAACGGACGCGATGCCGTCGAGGACGGAATTCCGTTTCGCATTTCCGAAATCGTCGCCGCGCAGCCGAATCCCGTGTATGTCGAACGCGTTTCGCTCGGCGCTCCGAAGGAAATTATGAAAGCGCGCGCCGCAATCCGAACGGCGATAAAAAACACCATGGAACGCAAGGGAATTTCTTTCGTCGAAGTGCTCTCGCCCTGCCCGGTCGGTCTGAAAAAAGATGCCGCCGGAATCACAAAATTTATCGACGAAGAGATGACGAAAATTTTCCCGCTCGGAAAATTCAAAGACGTTGCCGCCGAGCGCGTTCCCGTCGAACACCGCGTTCCCGTGTATGACAAAGACAAGGTGCGCGCCGCGCTCTTCCCGCAGGAAGACGACATTTCGCAAAGTTCCCTGCGCGCGGACTTCCGCAATCTTTCCCCGATTTTCGACAAGGAGCGCCGCATCAAAGTCGCCGGCTCCGGCGGTCAGGGCGTGCTTTCGCTCGCCTACATCATCGCGCACATGGCGAAACTGCGAAATTTCAACGTAACGTATCTGCCGACCTACGGACCGGAAATGCGCGGCGGCACGGCGGACTGCTCCGTTGTCGCATCGCGCAAGGAAATCGCTTCGCCGATCGTGGACAGCAACGCAAACATGCTCGTCGTGCTCAATCAGCCGTCGCTCGATAAATACTTGCCGCAACTGAAACCGACCGGAATCGTCGTTTATGATTCGTCGTGCATCACGCTTCCGGCGTTGGGAAAAACGCAGGTTGCCTACGGCGTTCCCGCCGCGCAACTCGCTGTCGGGCTCGGCAGCACGCGCTACGGCAACTCGCTGATTCTCGGCGCAATCGCACGCATGATGGAAGAACTTTTCCTCACGCCCGAAGACGCCGCGGACTTCTCCGCAGTCGTCGAAGCCGCCATTCGCGAATGCTTCGCAGACAAGCCGAAAATCATTTCGCCGAATCTCGAAGCTTTCCGCCTCGGAAAAGAAAAATCCTCCCGCGCAAAGTAGCCGCCGACGGCAAAAATTTCAGTTTTCCGCTGATTTCTTTGCGCGGCGAGCTTCGCGTTCCCGCAGACGTTTTTCACCGGCGACTCTGTCATCCGGCGTGCCTTGCCAACGAATCGCCGCATTTTCAAAACGGAGCGGACCGAATTCTTCGTTGTCGGGCAATTCCTGCGGGAACGGCACGGCATCGGGCGAAAGCAAATCGCAACGCGCATCGTAATACGGCGTGCGAATCCCGTAAAAACTCAAAACCGTGTGATAAATAAAATCGTGGGAAACGATTCCGAGACGCTTCGAATTTTCGACAAGCACCCGATATTTTTCCGGATTCTCCCGCTTGAATTTTTCCGAACACCAAATAAAAAACAAAACGTGGCGCGTCTCCTTGCGGCGATAGCACGGTGCGCAACGCGACCAATAATCATCCTCGCCGAGCATGTCGCCGTGGTCGGCAACGTAGATGTAAACCGCATTTTTATCGCGTAGCGCGTCGATTGCGTTCCCGCAAAAATCGTCGACGGCAACTATGCAATTATCGTAGCTGTTCACGCGCGTTTCATCTTCCGCGTAATCTTTCGCCGCCGGTTTGAAAATTTCGTATCGGTCGCGATTGTAAGCCGTTGCGGGAACGTGCGCGCCCTCGCCGTAATAAAGGACAAAATTTTGTCCGCTCGCCTGCGCAATTTTTTCGCGCACGGGAACGAAGAGCGAATCCGACGTTTCCTTGGAAAATGTTTTTTCACTCAAATTTCGCGTAATTTGCATCAACGCCGAGTCGTAATAACTTCCGCCCGCCGCCATTTTTGAGAAGAATCCGGACGTTGCGATTTCGTTTTGATTGAGCGCTGAAATAAAACTCCCGTGGCGCATCACAGGATCGAGCACGGTCGCCGGCGTCAAAATTCCCAGCACGGAAAGCCGCGTCGAAGTCGAAAACGAAACACATTTCGGGAACGAAATCAGATTTCCGTTTTCAAATTCCTTTTGCATGCGTGGCATCGTGTTGCGCGCATAGCCGTTAAACGGCGCGTGGTCGGCGCGCACGGATTCTCCAAGATGAAAAAATACGATGGGAGAAGATTTTTCCGCACCGGGAATTCGATACGAATTATTCTCTGCGGCTTCTAATTCCTCTAATATCCGAATCCATGCCATATCTTTTTTTAGCACAAGAAAATCTCTTAACGGCATCACAACGCGACGAACAGGAG
>CAVEBA010000036.1:462-13189 GCA_963613695.1 Sphaerochaetaceae bacterium | reverse complement strand
TGCTCGCCTCCGGCGTTCCCGTCATTCGCACCTACGAAGAATTGCTCTGATTTTTTTGCCGCAGGCAAAAAAAGTTGAGGAGTTGAAAAGGTTTAGGAGTTTAGGAGTATCGTGCGGATTTTTGCCTACGGCAAAAATGAATCCCCACGAATTTCTCATTCCTAATTCCTAATTCACTATCCGTTATCAACTATCCGCTAAAACCTCGAGTGCGGCGGCGAGATTTTCGGGCGAAGCGTCGGGCGTGATTCCGTGCCCGAGATTGAAGATAAATCCGTTTTGTCCGCGCATTTCGTCGAGGATTTCCCGCGTGCGGGAACGCACGATTTTTTTGTCGGAAAAAGTCAGCACGGCAGGTTCGAGATTTCCCTGCAACGCGAGACGCGTTCCCGCGGTGAGACGGCGCACGTCGGAAAGCCGTTGCGTCCAATCGACGCCGAGCACGCTCGCCCCCGCAGCGGCGATTTCGCGCGCGAAGTGCGCCATGCCTTTGGCGAAAACGATGACGGGAACGCCCGCGGGGAGCGCGGAAATCACACGGCGAATCCAGCGCAGCGACAGGCGTTCGTAGCCGCTTGCCGGACAAAGCGCCGCCCACGAATCGAAGATTTGAACGGCGTCCGCGCCGGCGGCGATTTGCATTTTGAGCGATTCCGCGACGGCGTCGGAGATTTTTTCCATCAGCGATGCGAAGAGCGCGGGATTTTCGGCGGCAAGGCGCGCGATTTTCGAAAAATTTTTCGCGCTCCCGCCCTCGACCATGTAGACGGCGAGCGTCCACGGCGATCCCGCGAAGCCGAGCAGCGCGCGACTTTCGCCGATTTCCGAGCGCACGAGCCGCATGGCGCGCGCCATGTAATCGAGCCGCGCGGGAACGTCGGCGGGCTCGCCGAGCGCGGCGATTTTTTCTGCGGAATCGAGCGCGAAATCCATCGCGATCCCGCCGCTTTCGCGAAAAGAATAGCCCTGCCCGAGCGCTTCGGGAACGGTGAGAATGTCGCTGAAAAGAATCGCCGCGTCGAGTTTTTCGAAACGGCGAACGGGCTGAAGCGTGGCTTCCGCCGCGAGCTCCGGCGTGCGTACGATTTCGAGAAAATCGTGTTTCGCCTTGAGCGCGCGATATTCCGGAAGATAGCGCCCCGCCTGTCGCATTATCCACGCGGGAACGCGATCGACCGGCTCACAGCGGCAAGCCGCCAAAAAACGCGCGCGGGAACGCCTCACCACTGATTGTTCAGGTTCTTGGTCTTGACGTCGTTCATATCGAAGTTGCGCGTTTCGCAACCGCGAATCGACGCGGGAACGGTCTGCTCAAATTCGATGACGTCCACGACGTTTTTGCTGCCTTTTTTCAAGAACGAAGCCGGGCAGTAGAGACGCAGCTGCGGGCCGACGGGCTTGCCGTCCGGCGTCTTTGTCCAGTAGCGTCCGAGATTGTGTCCGTTGACGTAAAGCACGCCTTTGCCCCAGCCGGACATGTCGAGGAACGTATCTGCGGGTTTGGAAACCGAGAACGTGCCGCGAAAGTGTCCGCCGATTTTGGATTTGTCCTGCGTCGAAGATTTTTCTGCGTTTTTGACGGAATCTTCCGAAAGCGTTTTCGGGACGACGGTCCAGTTTTTAAGCGGCTTGCCGTCGAGTCGCACTTCGCCGACGATGCCCTTGCGGTCGCTTTCCATCGTGCCGCCGTAATTGATGTGCCCCATGCCTTCGATCATGATTTCGAGCTGCGCGGGCTTTGAACGCGCGGGAACGGCGATGTCGGTTTTTTTCATGCGACGATCGACGGTCGCGATGAGTTTTCCGTCGAGCCAAACGTGCGCGTAGTCGTGCAAACCGTCGTAGCTGAGCGTTCCCGCCGCGCCCGCGGGAACGGTCGTGCGGTAGAAAACGAGCCCTTGATTTTGCCCGAATTCTTCGAAATACGGAGCGTCTTTGAATTTGCCCCCGTTTTTGAGCGACTGAACGTTATCGCGCAGATTTGCGAAAAATTTCGGCGTGAAATCCTTGATTTCGGTAACGGGAATCGGCTTCGGGATCGCGGGAATTTTTTCTTTTCCTTTGAGCGCGTTCACGATGATTTCGCGATACTGGTGGTATTCCTTGGTCGGGCGTCCCTGCTCGTCGATCGGCGAACCGTAATCGTAGCTTGTGAGGTCGGTGTGATAATCGCCGCCGAATTCTTTGCGCGGGTCGTTATTTGCGCCGGCGGTGAAGCCGAAATTCGTGCCGCCGTGCACGGGGAAAACGCTGAACGAGCGCCCCGTTTCCATGTACCAGCGAATGTTGCCGGAGAGATTTGTCGGATTCCAGTTGCCTTCGCCCCAGCGGCGCAGCCAACCCGGATACGTTTCGGAGGAAAACACGGGAACGCCGGGATTCTTGCGGTTGGCGGTATTCCAGTGATTGTCGTTCGTTCCCGGATCGAGCCCGACGGCGATGCCTTTGTCCGGATAAATCAGCCCGCCGAGATGGTAGTCCGACGCGCCGTCGCTCATGTAAAACGGTTCGAAGCCCTGCTTCGTCCAAAACTCCTTAAGCCATTTCAGATAAGACGCTTCCTTGCGCGGCCAGCTTCCGTATTCGTTTTCGAGCTGCGTCATCAGAATCGGACCGCCGTTTTTCGCGAGGAAAGGCTTGGCGACTTTTGCGATTTCTTTCAAATAGCGCTCCTGCGCCTTCATAAAATTTTTGTCGGAGACGGTGCGAATGCGCGCGTTTTTGTCTTTGAGCAAATACGCCGGAAGCCCGCCGAAATCCCATTCGCCGCAAATATACGGACCCGGGCGGAAAAGCACCCACATGCCGTTGTCTTTGCAAAGCTGAAGAAATTCGGCGATATTGCGGTTGCCCGTGGAAAAATCGAACGAGCCGTCGGGCTGCTCGAAATCGTTCCACATCGTGTAAAACGCGATTGTGTTCAGCCCCATCGCCTTGCACATCTTGATGCGATGATCCCAGTATTCATGCGGAATACGTTGCGGGTGCATTTCACCGCCGCGAATCTGGAACGGCTTCCCGTCGAGGAGGAAAATGCCGTCGTTTTTGTTCGCCGGATTCGGCGCAAACTCGAATTTCACAGCCTTCGCCGCTTTCTGCTGAGCGAAAGCATCGGGCGTTCCCGCGAGCGCGGCGACGAGACCGAGCGCCAACGCGGGAAGAAGATTACAAGCGGGTGAATAATACTTTTTTCGGGGATTCATGATGAAAAAAAATTACAAAGCCGGGAACGTTCCCGCAAGCATGAAAACGCCGTGAAATCAGCGCAGAACATCGCTCCACGATGCGCCCAAAAGCTCGATTTCCGGCGTCAGCTCGATCCCGCGCTCCGCCTTGACGATTCCGTGAATTCGCCGCACGAGCGCGAGAAAATCCGAGGCGGTCGCGTTCCCGCGAGCGACGATAAAATTCGCGTGCACATCGGAAACTTCCGCGCCACCGACGCTTGAGCCCTTGAGCCCGAGCTCGTCGATGAGTTTTCCGGCGGGAACGCTTTCGGGATTGCGAAATGTGCAACCGGCGGAACGTTCCCGCGGCTGTGAGCCTTTTCGCATTTCGGAGAAAGCTTCCATCGCCGTGCGAATTTCCTCCGGCGTGCGGCATTCCCGCGCGCGAAGCACCGCGCCGAGCACAATCGCGCCGTGAAGCTCCGGACAATCGCGATAGCCGGGCGTCATTTTCTCGCGCGAAACTTCGTGGCGCGCGCCCGCCGGCGTAATCCATTCGACGGATTCGACGACGTCGAAAATCGATGCGCCCATCGCTCCCGCGTTCATGCGCAGAGCGCCGCCGAGCGTTCCCGGAATACCTTCGAGAAATTCAAATCCGCTAAGCCCCTCGCGCATGGCAAACGCGCAAAGTTCCTTGAGCTTCGTTCCCGCGCCGACGCGGAGACGATCGCGCCCGTTTTCGGCGGATTCCGTTTCCGAACCGTTCCCGCCGCGACGCACGCGACAAATCCCGCGCCACGCCGGCTGCGAAAGCCGAATCACCAATCCGTCAAATCCCGCATCGATGACGAGCAAATTCGAGCCGCGCCCGAGCGCGAAAACGGGAACGCCGCAAACCGCCGCGCCGCGCAGCAACGCTTCGAGTTCGTTCACGTCGGCAGGTTCCGCGTAGTAGCGCGCGTTCCCGCCGAGCCCGAGCGTCGTGCATTTTGCGAGATTTTCGTTTTCGCGAAAAATCGCGTCCGGAAGCAAAAGTTTTTTCATTCGCGCGGCGAAATCTTCCGCGTTCCCGCGCGGGCGCGAGGCTTCTTCGAGCCAAAGCTCGCGCACAAAAACCGCCGCCGCGATGCGATCGATATCGCCCGCGCCGACAAAGGCGATGAGCGTTTCCTGCGCGTCCGCAGAAGCGACGATTTCGCGAAGCCGCGCAAAAAGTTTCGGCGTTTCGGAATAAAGTCGAATGTTGCCCGTTCCCGCGGGAACGTTTGCGAGAATGTCCGCAGAATCGCCGCCGGGCAAATGCGCTTCGCCCGCAGAATAAACGGGCATGAGCAACGCCTCGTCCGCGACGGCGAGCGCGCGCGCAAACTCCGCCGCGTATTGGCGCGTGCGCGAGTGGCGATGCGGCTGAAACACGGCAACGAGACGCCCTAAATGCGTTTCCCGCAAAAGGCGCAACAGCGCGGAAATTTCCGTCGGGTGGTGCGCGTAGTCGGCGACGACCGTCAGATTTCCGCTTCGAAAAAGCACGTCCTGCCGCCGCCGCATTCCGGAAAATTTTCCGAGCGGAGAAGTTCCGATTTTTCCGTCGCTCACGAAAACGGTCGCCGCAAGCGCGAGCATCGCGTTCATCACGTTGAAGCGCCCGACAACGGGAAGCGTCAGCGTTCCCGCAGGAAATTTTCCGCCGAGTTCGACGCGCGTCTCGGACGTTCCCGCGCTCAACACGCGAAACGCGTAATCGCCGCTCGCGCCGACGCGAAACACGGGAACGCGAAGTTCCCGCGAAATGCGCACGAGCCGTTCCGAATCCTCCGGCACGAACACCGCTCGACGCGTGCGCAGAAACAATTCGCGAAACGTGTTTTCAAGCTCGCTCTCGCTGCGATAGTAGTCCGGATGATCCCAGTCAAGATTCACCGCAATCGTAATTTCCGGAGAAAAACCGGAAATCGTGCCGTCGCTTTCGTCCACTTCGGCGACGACCCAATCCGTCGCCGACGAAAAACGCGCGGGCGGGAGCGCCGCGTTGCGGTAAAGTCCGCCGAGCACGTAGCCCGCGTCCGTTCCCGCGGCGGCGAGCGATTGCGCGAGCATTCCGCTCGTCGTCGTTTTGCCGTGGCTGCCGCAAACGGCGATGAGTTTTTTCGTCGCGACGCGTTCGGCGAGCAATTCTCCGCGACGCACCATGCGCATTCCGTTGCGTTGCGCGAGATCGTAAAGCGGGTGCCCGGGCTTCACGGCGCTGGAACGCCCGACGAGTGCCGTTCCCGGCGCGGGAACGTCCGCGATTTGCACGCCCGCGCGTTCGAGAAATGCGAGCATCGGCGAATCTTTCGAATCGTCCCAGCCGGACACGTCCCAACCCTCGCCGCGCATGTAAACGGCGAGCGGACCTACGCCCATTCCGCACACGCCGAGCAACCATGCGGATTTTCGTTCTTCGTTTTCGGGAGAAAGCATCTTTTTTTTCAGAAAAAAGAAAAAGTAATCTTCCTAATTCCTACCTTCTAATTCCTAATTTCTAATTCCTAATTCCAACACTAAGCTTGCTCGGAGCGGAAAATTTTCCGCTTTTTCGTAGCGTATTGTTCGAGGTCGGAAACGACGTTGTCCCAAACGTATTCGCGCGCGAGGCGTTCCATATTTTCGCGGAAACGTCCGAGCAACGCATCGTCGGAAACAACGTCGAGCACGGTCGCCGTCAGCGTTTCGATTTCGGTTTGCGGAACAAAAATTCCGGCGCCTTTTTCCTGATAATATTTTGCGTTCGCGGTCTGATGATTGTCCGCCGCAAACGGATACGGCACGAGCACGGCGGGAACGCGACACGCGATACACTCCGCCAGCGTTCCCGCGCCGGCGCGAGAAACGACGAGGTCGGCGGCGGAAAGCGCGTCCGCCATCGCATCGCAAAACGGAATGAAACGCATGACGATTTTTTCCCCGCTCGGAGAAACGCGTTCGATCACGGGCTCGGGAACGTCCTTGTCGGGACCGGTCACGCAAAGCACGGAAACGCCGGCTTCAAAAATTTTTTCGCGCGCGGAAAAAATCCAATCGTTGAGCGGCTTTGCGCCCTGACTTCCGCCGAATACGGCGATGAGTTTTCCCTCGGCGGGAAAGCCGAGGCGTTCCCGCGATTCCGCTTTCGGGAGCGGACGAATTTCGCGACGCACGGGAAAGCCCGCCGAGCGAAACGACAGCGGCGAAAGCCCTTTTACGCGCACGCCCGGCGGCAGATAAACGCGCGTCGCAATTCGCGAAAGCCAACGCACCGCTTTCCCGGGAATGCGATTCGCTTCGTGCAAAATCACGGGAACGAAAAGCACCTTGCACACAAGCGCCATGCCGAGCGTCATAAACCCGCCGAAACTCACGAACGCCGCAGGACGATTTTTTAACAAAAACGCAAACGCGAATGCGACGGCGGAAATTTGCGAACAGAAAAATTTCAACACGCCGAGCGGCGATGCGACAAGCCCCGCGCCGGGCGCGCGATGAAATTCGAGCTGCGGGTATTTTTCCAAAAGTCGCGCATCGATTTTTTTGCGACTCACGATGAGCACGCAACGGTAGCCGAGCGCGTCCAAACGCTCCGCAAGCGCGATCCCGGGCGAAAGGTGCCCGCCGGTGCCTCCGCAGGCAATGACAAATGTTTTTCTCATGAAATTTTCTCCTTGTCCGAAAATTTTCCCTCCGAAAATTCCGCGGGAACGGGCGACGGCGGGAACACGGTTTTTCGCCAACTTCGCATCGAATTGATGATGAGCCCGACAAACGAAAACATCACGACGAGATTGCTCCCGCCGTAGCTGATAAACGGGAGCGACATGCCTTTCGTCGGCAACAATCCGACGACTACGCACATGTTAATCAGCGCTTGAAGAACAACGAAAAGCATCGCTCCGAAGCAAAGCGTGAAATAAAAAACGTCCGGAATTTTTCGAAGCCGATAGCAGACGGCGAAGAACAGCACCAAGAAACAAACGGCGACTCCCGCCGCGCGCACGAAACCGAATTCTTCGCCCACGACCGCGAACACAAAATCCGTGTGCGCCTCCGGCATGAAATGATGATATTGCACGCCGTCGCCCAAGCCCACGCCGTCCGTGCCGCCGCTGCCGAGCCCGAGCAACGCCTGCCAAAGCTGAAGCCCCTCCGCAGTCTGCGTTTTCTCGGGATCGAGAAACGAAAGCACGCGCGCAAAGCGATTCGTAAAAAACTCGTCCGCAGCTTCGGAAAACACAAGACTTTCATTCAGCCAAAGAAAAACGATTCCCGCGATCCCCGCCACGGAAAGCGCAATCACGGGAACGATGTAGAGCAACCGCCCGCCGGCGATAAAAATCATCGCAAATCCGACCGTTGCGCAAAGCACCATCGTGCCGACATCCGGACCGAGCGCCACCAATCCGCAAACCGCGCCGACGATCAGACACGGTTTCAAAAATCCGTTCAAAAAATCTTTCCGCAACGCACGCGACGGAACCGGAATTTTTCCGATTCGGTCGAACCACGCAAATTTTTCCTGCTGAAGAAAACGCTGCGCTCCCGCGAGGTAATGCGCGAGCGCAAACACGAGCGCGATTTTCGCGGGATCGCTCGCCTGAAGCCGAAGCACGCCGAGATTGATCCAGCGCCACGAACCGTTCACTTCCACGCCGGGAAACGTCGCTCCGAAAAATTTCACGCCCGGAATCGCAAACCGCGCACACAACAGCAACACGCACGCCAGCACCAAAATGTGCCACGTGTATTTTCTCAAAAATTCAAGATTCACCCGCGCAAAAAATACGCACGCCAAAATCGCGGGAACGAGGTAAATGAGCTGCATCCGAAACGTGTAGAGCGGATCGTGCTGCATGCGCATCGATTCCCGAAAAAACTGCCCCGCGCTCGTTTGCACCACCAACCCGAGCACCGCCAATGCGAGCGCAACAAAGATGACAATCCCCGCTTCAAAATCAAAGCGGGGAAGTCTGGAACGGGGAATCTGACGTTGTTCGGACATCACTCGGCGGGAACGCTCGTCGCGGGAACAGCCGTTGCCGGCGCGGGAACGGGTTCTGCGGGAGCGCTCGCGGCTTCGTCGGATTCTTCAAGCATGCTGAGCTCCGGCACGGCGAGTGCGCCGTTGTCGGATTTTTCTTTCGTAGTCGCCGGCGTCGCCGCAGGCTTCTGTTCTTCGGGAACGGATTTCGCGGGAACGGCTTGCGCAGACGTTTCCGCCGGAGTTGCCGCCGCCGGTTCCGTTTTTTCCGCCGGAGCCGATTTCGACGGAATCACAAGTTTCTGACCGACGCGAATCTTGTCCGACTTGAGATTGTTCGCCGCTTTCAGTTGCGCGACCGTCACCTTGTGCTTGCGCGCAATCGTGCCGAGCACATCGCCTTTCGCGACAACATAAATTTCGCCTTCCGCTTTCGCTTTTTCCTCGGCGGATTTCGGCTTCTGCGCCGGAATTTTCAGCGTTTTGCCTTCGTAAATCGGATCGTTGAGACCGATGCCGTTTGCCGCCGCAATTTCTTTCGCCGTCACGCCGAAACGCACGGCAAGCGTCGAAAGCATGTCGCCCTTTTGCACGCGATAAAGTTTTTCCTTGTCGGGCTCGGCAGACGCATCATTCGCGGGCGTCGCCGTCGCCGGTTTTGCCTCCGCGGGAACGGGTTTCGCCGAAGCCGGCTCCGCACTCGCGGGAACGCCCTGCGCAGGCGTCGCGGGAACTGCTTCCGCCGGTTTCGCCGAAGCGGGAACAGCTTGTGCAGGACGCGCCGAGGCGCTGCGCGCGCCGCCGGAATACGCGCTCGTATCGCCGTTCCACGACGATTCTTTTTCGGAAACCGGACCGCGGCATCCGTTGACCAAAAGCAGAAATACGCAAATGTGCGCGAAAACGACTCCGGAAACAGTAAGCAGGGACTTCATTGTCTGTGTTTTTACCTTATCTTTTTTGTTTTTTAAGTGGAAATTTTACGTGGAAATTCAAACCTCCGAAAAGCGTGTTTCGACTCTCCGTTCGGTCTGCGGTTGATTTTGATTTTTTTTCACGGGAAGTCGAAACTATTTTTTATTATTTTTTATTTATTCACAAAATTTTTCACATCGCCGATCCCGCCGATTTTTGTGAATAAACCGCCGTTCCCGCTTAAAATCCGCCCCCGCCCCTGTGAACAATTTTGTGAATAGCCGCAGAATTAAAAAAAGTTGATAACTTGCGGCGGCTCTATTCCTCCGATTCGCCATCGTTCCCGCACTGCTTCATCTGCGCTTCGAGTTCGAGGAGATACTTGTCGTAGTCGGAAAGGAAAAGCCGGTCTTGAACGATGCGGTATTTCTCAAACTCGGATTCCGCGTGGAGCTTCGCCGTTTCCGCCGAAACCGTTCCCGCGTCTTTGAGTAGCCCGAATTCGAACATTTCGATAAAGCGGTTTAGGCGTGTTTCCCAATCTTGCATCGTCAGCGGAATTTTGCGTTTCGCCATCGATTCGGCAAAATCGAGATAAGCGGAAACCATGCGGTTGAGCTCCCGCATTTCCGCCTCGCTCAGATAATTTTTTGCGACGGAAACGTCCGTGCGCCGGATTTTCCCGTCAGGCGCGTCTTGCCAAGTCGTCAGCCCCATATTGCGCCGACGACTATCTGCGCGTGCAACAATGATTTCGGCGGCAGTCTTCCCGTGCACGGCGTAGTGCATTTTGTTTTGCACGGTTGCGTAAAAGCGCTTGGTCGCGAGCGCGGTTTTGTCATAGTCGATCGCCGTTGCGTAAAGGTCGGTGATTTTTTGATAAAACTTGCGCTCGCTGGCGCGGATTTCACGGATGCGCTCAAGCTGTTCCTCAAAATATTTGTCCGTAAGAGTTCCGCCGCGTTTGAGCCGTTCGTCATCCATGACCCACCCTTTAATCGTATAACTCGTCGCGATTTGGTTGACCCATTTGCGAAACTGGACGGCGCGTTCGGAGTCGACCTTGAACCCGACCGCCAAAATCATTTGGAGCGAGTAATGATTCATTTCGCGCTCAACGCTTCGCTCGGACTCCGTTTGAACTATTCGAAATTTTCGAATAGTTGACTTCGCCTCCAACTCTCCGTCTTCGAGAATTTTTCGAATGTGGTAATTGATTGTCGGCACGCCCACATCATAAAGCTCCGCAAGCACTTTCTGCGTCAGCCAAATGTTCTCGTCCTCGTAGCGAATTTCAAACGTCTCCGCTGCGTTCCCGCCGGACGCGATGAACGTAAGGTATTCCGCTGCGCTCGAACGCAAGGTGTGATTACCCGATGTGCCGAATGTGTTACGCTTTTTTGCCATGACGGAAACAATGCCCGAAAGGCTATCGTCCGCCACGCCGAGAAACGAGGAAAAAACACCGCCGGCGTTCCCGCGCGGGAACGGTTTAGCCCACGGATGGACACGGGAAAACACGGAGATTTTAACCAAGAAAAAAATCCGTGAAAATTCGTTAAATTCGTGGATAAAAAAAACCGGAATCAGGCTTCCACCCTCCACCCTATATGCTTTTTTCCAAAAATTCCCGCGAGCGCGCGCGTTCCCGCGCAAGCACGTCTGCGATACGCGCACGGTCGAGCGGTTCCGCGAGCAACGCGTCGAACTCCTCCTGCGGGAGCGCCGCGAGCGCTTCCGGCGCGACAAGCCGATGCTCCGCCCCGAAAAGTTTCAACAGCGAGAAAAACCGCGCCATTCCGCGCGAGGCGTTCCCGAGCGCCAAAAACGGCACTCCGAAAATCAGCGAAAACACGCACCCGTGAAACGAATCCGTCACGACGAATTCCGCATCGCGAAAACCGCGCAACCACGCGCTCACCGGCGGGAACGCCGCCGTTCCCGCGCGCAACGCCGCACTGCTCGGCATAATTTCCTCCGCTTCCGCGCCGAGCGTTTTCGCCGCCCGCGCAATCGCCGCAGATTTTTCCGCCGATGCATCCAAAATGTAAGCAAACACGCGCCGCGCGGGAACGCGTTTTTCCAAAAATCCGCGCGCCTCATCGCGTTCGACGATTTCGCGATAAACTGCCGCGTCCAAGAGCAACGTCGGATCAAGCAAATGCTCCGCGGGAACGCCCAAAAATTTTTCGCAGAGCGCAACGCCGGAATCCTCGCGCACGGAAATCGCATGAAAACGTTTCGCCAACGGCGCACAAACTCGCGTCAGCTTCGGTGAAAATTCCCACGTTTCCGTGCCGAACGACTCCGCATACGCCACGCGCCGCGTCCGAAAATCCTCCGCCGGAAGAAAATCGAGGAAAAACGTCGGCATGTGCGGCGAATACGCCGGACGCCACGTTTGGTCGCTCCCGACGACGAACGCGTCAAACGCATACTCGGCAAAATCTCGCGCCCGCGCGGGAGCAAAAATTTTTCGCGTCGTGCGAATATTTTCCGCAACAAATCGCGCCGTGTGCCGCCCCGCGCCCGCCGGAAGCGGTTTCGGGAACAGCGCACCGCCCCGCCCGAGCAGAAATTTCCCGATGCAACGCCGCGCAAAACGATACGGCGCAAGCCACGGATGCGCCCGCCGCGGCCGCGCGGCATAGTCAATCGTCAGCGCGTCGTGCCCCATGTCGCGTAGAAAACGTTGCAACGCGAACGCCTGAAGCAGCCCGCCGTAATTGGTGTGAAGCGGTTGTGTGAGAATGCCGATTTTCATTTTGGCGGAGGGTGTAAGGTGGAGTGTGGAAAATTAGGAATTAGGAAGCCGTTCCCGTTCGCGGGAACGCAAAAAAGCCCGTCGGGAACGAAATCCCGACGAGCTTCGTCGTTTTTGTGATGAAAAAATTTTTACGTCCGCGGCGAGAGCGCACGTGCGAGGAATGCGCGGGAACGCTCGCGAAGCGTGCGTATACCCCCCCCCCATTTCCTCAATTGCGGCGTAATCTATTTCCGAAAATTTCGGACACGCCGTTCCCGCGCGAACGTAGCGATTTTCAAGCCCGAGTGCGCCCAGAATCTGCTTCGGACGATTTTCCGCCGCGTTCCCGTTGCCGACGTAATAGAGCGGTTTTTCAAAAATCAGCCCGAACGCCGTGCCGTGAAACGAGGTTGAAACCACGCATGCCGCGTTTTTGAACCAACCGACAAATTGTTCCGGCGTTTCCGTTTTGAGCATTTCTCGCGTGCGCGCATAGCCCGCCCAAATCGACACAACGTCCGCGTCGAGCTGCTCCGCGAGCGAGCGAGCGACATTGTCCGCCGCCGGATTGTAATTCACTTGATAAACGAGCACGTAAGGGCGCGCACGCGGTGCCGGCGGTTCTGCGAGCGCGTCCCACACGGAGCGTTCGACGAGCAAGGTCGGATCAAGCACGGTTTCGATTTCTTTCGAAGTTTTCGGTCGCAACGATGCCGCGAGATTTTCCTCGCGCACGGAAAGCGCATCGAAATTTTTCAATGCGTTCGCAAAAACGGGATTGTCGCCGAGCGTTGCCGAAGCCGCACCCGCGCTTGCCGCGTAAGCGATTTTGAGCGTTCCCGCGGGAACGGAAAAATCTCCGAGAAAAATCGGATCGCCGCCGTTCGTGTGTGCGGGACTCCA
>CAVEBA010000036.1:0-452 GCA_963613695.1 Sphaerochaetaceae bacterium | reverse complement strand
GTGCTCGGCGGGAACGCGTCCGCCCTCCTCGAAACGTTTCCGCGAAAGATTCAGTTTTTCCGCAATGAATTTTTCAAAACCGGCGCGACGGCGTATGCGCATGGGCGTTGCCGCGATGCGCCACGGAAGCGCAACCCCCCAACGCCCGAGCCGCAGAATTTTTCGCGAGAGCGCGACGCCGCGCAACGCCGGAAGCGGGAACGCCGAGTAGCCGCGCGTCAGATAACGCGGGCGATAATCGACGACTTCGACCGCGTGCCCGCAGGATTTCAGATATTCTTGCAAGCCGTAAGCCTGAAGAACCGCGCCATAGTTGTGCGCGCTATGGAATGTGAGAATGCCGATGGTCATTTGGGTGTAAGGTGGAGGGTGTAAGGTGGAAAATTCGTGGAATTAGTGAAATTCGTGGATAAACCTCATAAGCTTTAAACTTTGTAAAATGCGGCGCACAC
>CAVEBA010000035.1:0-13224 GCA_963613695.1 Sphaerochaetaceae bacterium | reverse complement strand
CGGCGGTTTTATTCTTTTTGCCTTTCGGCGGGAAACGCTTAGAATTTCGCGCATCTTAAAAAGCACAAAACTCCTCACCCCTCACACAAAATGAATATCCAAGAATTCTTCCGGAAACAATTCGGCTGCGATCCCGCCGCCGTTGCGCAGGCGCCCGGACGCCTTGAATTCATCGGCAATCACGTCGATTACAACAAAGGGCTCGTCATGGGCGTTGCGATTGACAAACACATTTCCGTTGCTGTGTCGCTTCGCGATGACGACGAAATCCACATGGCGAGCGCGGGGCTGAACGCCACGGGAACGATCAAGCTCGGAGAAGTTTGTCTCCAAAAGGGCGCGCAGTCGTTCATGAATTATCCGCTCGGCGTTTTTGAAATGCTCCGCAAGGCGGGAATGAAAGCGACGCACGGCTTCAACCTTGCGGACGCTTCGACGGTGCCGACGGGAGCGGGCGTCAGCTCTTCTGCGGCGATCGAGCTCGCGACCGCGTATGCGCTTTGCAAAATTTACGATTTCCCGCTTTCGAAAATCGACATTGTCCGCACGGGACAAAAGGCGGAAAACATTTTTGTCGGCATGCCCTGCGGCATTCTCGATCAAGGCGTTTCCGGGTTCGGCGAAAAGGACGCGATTGTGCGCATCGACTGCAAGACGGAAGAATTTTCCACGCTTCCGATTCCCGCGGGAACGGTTTTCTGGGTGTTCAATTCGATGGTGAAACACGCGCTCGTCGCCGGAGACTACGCGCAACGCCACGCCTCGTGCATGACGGCGGCGGCGGAAATCGGCAAATACAACGAAAAAATCCGTTGTCTCGCGGACGCGACGCCGAGTGCGGTTGAAGCCTGCCGCAGCAAACTTTCGGCAACGGATTTCAAGCGCGCGATGCACGTTGTTTCCGAGAACGCGCGCGTCATCGAGATGGAACACGCGCTCGCCGTCGGCGATCTTTCCGCGATCGGCGATTTGTTGAAAGCATCGCACGCGAGTTCCCGCGATCTTTTTGAAAATTCCTGCCCGGAAATCGATTTCCTCGTCGCGGAATTGAGTGCACAACCGAACGTTTACGGCGCGCGCCTGAGCGGCGGCGGATTCGGCGGGATCGCCATCGCGCTTACGAACGGAGATTTCACGGAAGCGCAGGCGGAGAAAGTTGCGTCCGCGTTTGAAGCGAAATTCGGGAAACGCCCGAAATATTTCAAAACCACGATCGGCGAAGGCGCGGGGCTTGTCGCTTAACGCGCCGACGGCGATTCTGCTCGCGGATCGAACGCATCGCGCAAACCGTCGCCGAAGACGTTGAGCGCGAAAAGCGTTCCCGCGAAAAACGTTCCCGGGAAAAGCAACAGCCACGGGTAGTCGCGCATCACGTCCGCGCCCTCTTTAATCATCACGCCCCACGAAGTCATCGGCGGCTTCACGCCGAGCCCGAGAAAGCTGATAAACGCTTCGGTGAGCATGACGCCGGGAACGGTCAGCGTTGCGTAAACGATTACCGTTCCGAGAATGTTCGGCAGGATGTGGCGCGTCATGATTTTTAACGGCGTTTGCCCCATGCAAATTGCGGCTTCGACGAATGCCTGCGTTCGCAGTTCCCGCGTCTGATTGCGGACGATTCGCGCCATCGTAAGCCACGAAATCGCACCGATCGCGATGTAGATCAGTTTCATGTCCTGCCCGAAAAGCACCGTCAGCAAAATGACGAACAGCGTGAACGGCAAGGCGTAGAGAATATCGACGAGGCGCATCATCACGGAATCGCGCGCGCCGCCGCACCAGCCGGAAATCATTCCGTAAGCGACGCCGATCACGCACGAAACGCCCGTTGCGATGAGCCCGACTTTTAGCGAAACTTGCCCGCCGTAAAGCAAACGGGAAAGCACATCGCGCCCGAGCGTGTCCGTGCCGAGCCAGTGTTCCCGCGACGGCGCGGCGGCGCCGAGCGCCAAATCCTGCGCTTCAAACGGGAACGGCGCAATCCACGGCGCCGCGCCGCACGCAAGAAGCATCAACAACACGAACGTTCCCGCGCAAACCGCCGCACGATTTTCGAAAAAACGTTCGCGGGAACGCCGCCACGGCGAAACCGCAAAATCCGCTTCCGGCGCGAGATTTTTTTTCGTTTCACTCATATTTCAAGCGCGGGTTCAGCTTCACGAGCGCGATCTCGGAAAGCAAATTCAGCAAGACCAACACGGCGGCATAAAAAACCACCGTGCCCACAATCATCGTAAAATCGCGATTGAACGCGGCGTTGACGAAAAATTGTCCCAGCCCGGGAACGTTGAACATCGATTCGACGACGAACGAACCGGAAATCAGCCCGGCGGCTGTCGGTCCGATGTAGGTAACGACCGGCAGCAATGCGTTGCGCAGCCCGTGCACGAAATAAATTCTCGCCGGCGAAAGTCCCTTTGCGCGCGCCGTGCGCATGTAATCCTGCGAACGCACTTCAAGCATGGCGCCACGCATCAGCCGCGCCACCGGCGCCGCGTAAGCAAGCCCGAGCGTTGTCGCGGGAAGCACAAAATCCGCCGGCGAATTCCAACCCGACGCGTTGAACCAGCCGAGCCAATTTGAAAAAATCAGAACGAAAATCGGACCGATGACAAACGTCGGCAGACAAATTCCGAGCGTTGCCGCTCCCGTGGGCAAACGATCGAGCCACGAATTCGGTTTCATCGCAGCGACGGCGCCGAGCGGAATTCCCACCGCAAGCGCAAACACAAGCGCTCCCGCGCCGAGCGCCAACGAAGTCGGAACGCGATCGGCAATCAGTTCTTCCACGTTCCAACCGTGATATTTGTAGGACGGACCGAGCTTTCCGTGCGCAAGATTTTTCAAAAAAATCACATACTGTTCCGCGAGCGGACGATCCAGCCCGTAGTGCGCATTCATCTGCGCCTTGACCGCCGGCGGGAGCGCGCGCTCCTCGTCAAACGGACCGCCCGGCGCAAAGCGGGCGAGAAAAAACGCAAGCGTCGCCACCACGAAAAGCACGGGAACGGCTTCGAGCAAACGCTTGAGAATGAAGCGAAACATTTTTTTTCAAAAACTCGGGAACGCGTTCCCGAACAACGCTCCGCGAAAAAAAATCAGCGTCCGCGACGACGTTCTTCCGCCTGTCGCTCCATGCGTTTGCGCAGTTCCTCCGTCGAAACCGGGCGCGTATCCGCCGCGTCCGGAGTCGACGAAATTCCGCGACTGCGGCGATAGGCTTCGATTTCCGCATCGCGATAATTTGAATTTTCCGCCATGCGTTTTTCGCGTTCCCGCTCAAGTTCCGTCATGCGCTGATCCGCGACCGAATCCGGTTTTTCCGCAGAAGAATACTGATAGAGCATGAAATACGAAACGGGATTGCAACCGCACATAAAAACGGCACCGACCAACGCGAACAGAAAGGGAAACTTGCGCATAGGACTTTCATTTTCGCGGGAACGCTCTGCTCCCGCAATCGTTTTTTTGCGTTCCCGCGTGCACAAAAAAAAGCGCTCCCGTGCGGGAACGCTTTTTTTCGAAGAATTCGGAACGCTTATTTGCTCGGCGTCCAAACGGAGAGAAGCGCTTCGGCGAGGTGTGAAGGCGTTTCCGCAACGGCGATGCCCGCAGCTTCGAGCGCGCGAACCTTGTCTTCCGCCGAGGTGCCTTTACCGCCGACGACCGCTCCCGCGTGTCCCATGCGGCGACCGGGAGGCGCCGTGCGCCCTGCGATAAACGCCGCAACCGGCTTTTTCACGTTCGCCTTGATGTATTCGGCGGCTTCGATTTCGGCAGTGCCGCCGATTTCGCCGATCATCAGAATCGCGTCCGTGTCCGGATCTTCGTTGAAGAGCTTGACAACGTCAAGGTGCGTAAGCCCCTGAATCGGGTCGCCGCCGATGCCGATGCACGTGGACTGACCGTAGCCGCGTTGCGTGATCTGGTACATGCCTTCGTAGGTCAGCGTTCCCGAGCGGGAAACGATGCCGACGCGACCCGGGCGCGCAATATAACCCGGCATGATGCCGATGTTGCATTCACCCGGCGTCATGATGCCCGGGCAATTCGGTCCGATGAGACGGACGTCCGGCGCCTGACGCAATTTTTCTTTCACGAGCGCCATGTCGCGCACCGGAATGCCTTCCGTGATGCAGACGATGGTCTTGATGCCCGCGTCGATGGCTTCCATGATGCCTTCCGCAGCAAAAGGCGGCGGAACGAAAATGACGGACGTGTTCGCGCCTTCTTTTTCGACGGCCTCGCGCACGGTATTGAACACCGGAAGCGAATCATTGAATTTCTGACCGCCCTTGCCCGGCGTTACCGCCGCCACGTAGTTCGTGCCGTAGGCGATGTTGTTGAGCGCGTGCTTCGAGCCCGCCTTGCCGGTGATGCCCTGACCGACGACGCGCGTGTTCTTGTTGACGAGAATACTCATGACTTAAATCTTTCTCTTTTGAAAATTATTTGTTCGCGGCAACGAACGCGTTGACTTCGGCGACCGCCTTGCGCGCGCCGTCAATCAAACTGTCCGCCGGCGTGATTTTCAGACCGCTTTCGGCGAGAACTTTCTTACCTTCTTCGACCTGATTGCCTTCGAGACGAACGATGAGCGGCACCTTGATTTCAACCGTCTTCGCGGCGGCGACGATGCCCTCGGCAATCGTGAGGCAGCTCATGATGCCACCGAAAATGTTCACGAGAATGCCCTTGACGTTCGGGTCCTGCGTGATGATGCGGAACGCCGCCGTAACCTGCTCAACCGTGGCGGAACCGCCGACGTCGAGGAAGTTCGCGGGAGAACCGCCGCAGTGCTTGATGATGTCCATCGTGGACATGGCGAGACCGGCGCCGTTGACGAGGCACGCGATCGAACCGTCGAGCGCGATGTAGTTCAAATCGTATTTGCGAGCTTCGACTTCTTTCGGATCTTCTTCCGTGATGTCGCGCAACGCTTCGACTTCCGGGTGGCGGAAGAGCGCGTTGTCATCGAAAGAAACTTTCGCGTCGAGCGCGATGACCTTGCCGTCGTTGGTGGAAACCATCGGATTGATTTCGACGAGCGTGCAATCTTTCGCCGCGTAGAGCTTGTAAAGATTCATCACGAGCTTTTTGAACTGCTTCGCTTCTTCGCCCTCAAAACCGAGCGCGAACGCGAGCTCGCCCGCCTGATACGCACGCATGCCGATCGCGGGATCGATCCACACCTTGGCGATTTTTTCCGGCGTCTTTTCGGCGACTTCTTCGATGTTCATACCGCCTTCCGTGGAAGCGATGACGACCGGCTTCGAGCACGTGCGGTCGAGCAAAATCGCGAGGTAGTATTCGTGTTTAATCGAAGATGCCTCGTTGAAATAAATCGTGCGCACGACGCGCCCCGCGGGTCCCGTCTGCTTCGTCACGAGCGTATTGCCGAGCATCGCTTTCGCGGCGGCAATCGCTTCTTCTTTCGACTTCGTCACCTTGACGCCGCCCTGAAAGCCGTCCTTAAACGTGCCTTTCCCGCGGCCGCCCGCATGAATCTGCGATTTGACGACGTAAATGCCGCCCGGGATCTGATCGATCGCAGCGGCGAATTCTTCTTCTTTCTGACAAGCAACGCCGGCGGGAACGGGAATTCCGAATTCCGCAAAGAGCTGCTTAGCTTGATATTCGTGGATGTTCATAAATAACTGAATTTTTCTTTGATGAGCCAGTCGAACGCGTTCGGGAACGGAACTGCACTCCCTTGGAAACGGTTCGTTCACGAATTTTCGCGCTCCCGTGTTCATTTCGCAAGCGCGAAAAGTTTTTTTTCAAAAAACGCCCGAAAAAATCCGCGTTCCCGCAGAAAATTTGCTTTGCCGAAATCCTCGTTTCGGACGATTCTTGCCCGAAATGTTTTTCCCGTTCAGCGAAAACTCCGAAGAAACCGTCGGCGCACTCGGCGAATCCCGAATCATCGGGAACATTCGTCGCGCGTTTGCAAAAGTTTCCCCGCCGGCGCCGCGCGGCATAGGCGATGACTGCGCCGTGCTTCCCGCCGTTCCCGAAAAAACGCCGGCGGGAACGCGCCTTTCCCGGCTCGTCACCACGGACAGCGTGATTTTTTCGAAACACTTCGACGAACGCGTTTCTCCGCGCGATGCGGGAAAAAAACTCGTTCGCCGCAACGTGAGCGACATCGCCGCGATGGGCGGAACACCGAGCGATGCCGTGCTCGCATTCGTCATGAGCGGGGACGTTTCCGCGCGTTGGCTCGACGAATTTCTCCGAGGCGTCGCCGAAGCTTGCGCGGAATCCGAAATCGAGCTTTCGGGCGGAGATGTCGCATCCGCGCCCGCGCCGCGATTTTTTTCTTCGACGCTTGCGCTCACGGGTTTTGCGGAACGCCCGTTGCTCCGCGAAGGCGCGATAATCGGCGATGCGATTTTCGTCACGGGAACGCTCGGCGGAAGCATTTTGAAAAAACATTTCGATTTTCGCCCGCGCGTTGCCGAGGGGCGTTTTCTCGCTTCGCTTCCCGCGGGAACGGTGCACGCCTGCATCGACGTGACGGACGGACTGCTCAAGGATCACGCCGCGCTTCTGCCCGCGGGAACGCACGCGGAATTTGATTTCGGCGCGCTGCCCGTCTCCGACGATGCGCACACGCTCGGCGGCAACCTTTTGCAACGCGCATTTTGCGATGGCGAGGACTACGAATTGCTTTTCGCCGTCGCGGGAACGCAAGCGGAACATTTTGAAAAAATTTGGCGGGAACGCTTCCCCGACGTGCCGCTTTCGCGCATCGCAAAAATCGCGCCCGGCAGCGAAAATCTCGCGCTAAAATCCGCCCTCGCCGACGCCCGCGCCTACGAACATTTTTTGAAATAAAAAAAACGTTCCCGCGAGTTTTTGCGGGAACGGTTTTATTTTTTTGTGCGGGGAAATTTTCAGATGCGTTCGAGGATTGCCGCCGCCATTGCTTTTGTGCCAACGGATGCGCCGCCGAACGCGATGTCGCCCGTGCGCGTTCCCGCGTCGATTGTTTCGCGCACGGCGCGTTCGATATTTTCGGCGACATCGTTCAGCCCGAAGCTGTGGCGAAGCATCAGCGCGGCGGAAAGAATCTGTGCGCACGGGTTCGCCTTGTCCTGTCCGGCGATATCGGGAGCGCTCCCGCCGGACGGTTCGTAAAGCCCGAACGGGAAGCCGTGGCGATTTTTTCCCGCGCCGATCGAGGCGGAAGAAAGCATGCCGAGCGAACCGCACACGACCGCCATTTCGTCGGAAAGAATATCGCCGAACATGTTTTCCGTGAGCAACACGTCAAACTGCCCCGGGTTCGCGACGAGCTGCATCGCGGCGTTGTCCACGAGCAGGTGCGTGAGCGTGATATCCGGCGAGAGTGCGGCGATGCGTTCGGTAACGATTTTGTTCCAAAGCACGGAAGTTTCGAGCACGTTGGATTTGTCCACGAGGCAAACGGTGCGCCGCGGGCGGGAACGCGCAGTGGCGATTGCGACGTCGGTGATGCGCTCGATTTCGCTCGTGCGGTAGCGCATCGTGTCCACGGCTTCGAGTTCGCCGTTCGGGAGCGTTTTCGTTTCTTTCGGTTTGCCGAAATAAATTCCGCCCGTGAGTTCGCGAATGCACACCATGTCGATGCCGTCGGGAATGCGCGCGGGAGCGATAGGCGACGAGGCTTTCAGCGCGGGCAAAAGCAATCCCGGACGCACGTTTGCAAAAAGCTCAAACTGCTTGCGCAACGGGAGCAACGCGCCGCGCTCGGGCTGTTCGTTGCGCGGAACATTTTTCCATTTCGGACCGCCGACGGAACCGAAAAGAATCGCGTCCGCCGCCTTGCAGGCTTCGAGCGTTGCGTCCGGAAGCGCCTTGCCGCAAGCGTCGATGCCGGCGCCGCCGACGGGGTGCACGGAATATTCGAGCACGTGCCCGCATTTCGCGAGTGCTTTTTCGAGAATCGGCAACGCCGCGTCCATCACTTCCGGGCCGATGTAGTCGCCCGGCAAAACTGCAATTTTCAAATTCATACGTGAGCAGACATTATGCGCCCTTGCGCGGGAACGCGAAGATTTTTTTGCGGAGAAAAAAAATCTGCGGGAACGCTTCCGCGAAAAAAAACGCGAAAGGCTCAAGGATTTTCACCTCGAGCCTTTCGTGCAGAAAAAAAAACGTTTGCGCCTTAGCGAATTTTTTTAATCTGACGCACACCGCCGATTTTTTTCACGGCGCCGGACGTTGCCGTCGTCGGATGCGCAGCGGGAGCGACTTTTCGCACGCCGTGCGGCGTTCCCGCGGGAGCCGCCGCGGGAGTTGCCTGTTGCCGGTGATACGCCGCCTGTTGCTGTGCGTAAGCCTGCGCGTAGACCTGCTGTTGCGGCTGTGCATATTGCTGTTGCGCGGCATACGCTTGCTGATACGCCTGTTGCTGTTGCTGATACGCGGCGTAAGCCTGTTGTTGCGCGTAATACTGCGCCTGTTGCTGTTGATACGCCGCCATCGCCGCCGCGGGATCCTGCGGCGGTTGCGCGGCGGGAACGGCATTTGCGGGAACGGCGCCCGCCGGAGCCGCCGGCTGTTGCTGTTGTGCGTTTGCGGCGGCGGCTTGCTGTTGCGCGTAATACTGCGCATACGCCTGCTGTTGAGCGTAAAGTTGTTGCGCATACGCCTGTGCGTAAGCCTGCTGTTGGTCGAGCACCGTCGGCTGAGCTTCGCCCGCGGGAACGGCGTCCGGCGCAGCCGTTTTTTCCTTCACCGGCTTGGGCGGTTTCGGGAAATTCACGGGTTTGCCGAGCAACGAGAGCGTAGCGCACATCAGGAAAAACATCGAGATAACGTCCGCCACGTTGAAAAGCAAAACCGCCTGATCGACGCGCTGTCCGCCGCCGGCGACGAGAAACGTTCCCGCAGAATAAGCAAGCGCGGGAACGGCAACGGCGATAAGCGTCATCACGCCCGTGCGCGACTGATGATTTTCTTCCGAACGCCGTTCCGCTTTTTTCGCCTGGGTGAAAATATACGTTCCCGCGAGCAGAAGCGCGCAAACGATGGCGGGCAAGCCGAACGCCAACGCAGAATTGAACGCGTCGGACTTCGCGAGTGCCGTGTAGGCATCGAGCCCGCCGGCGGCGTCAATCATTTCCGTCGAGGGTTTCAGCGTCGCCGCCTTAGAAGCAAACGCTTCCGCGAGCGAGCCGAATCCGAAGCTGAGCACCGCAAACGCAATCAGCGGAATCAGCGCGAGTTTTTTCAATTGCTTAAATCGGAACCCCGGCAAAAGTGAAAGCCCGACGACGATCAGCGTCGCCCAAATCGCCCAAAGTCCCGCGCGAATCGCCACCGCGTTGGAAACGAATTCGCGGTGCTCGTAAAGAAACTGATTAAATTCCCACTGCGAATAAAACGCGGCGAGCCCGACGCCGAACGCCGCCGCAGCGGCGAGAAAATGCGGAAGTTTTTCCTGTTCGCGGGAACGCATCAGCATGAGACCGCCGCCGAGGAAACCGGCAACCGTTGCCGCGTAATGCGAATAGAGTGCGACTTTTTGTGCGGAGCTTGCAAGCTCGGGCGCAGAGCAAATGAGTGTGGGTTCGGACATAAAGTGAAGTAAAGTGCGATTGATTTCTTTCGAAAAAACGGGGAAACGCTTCTGCGGAAGCGGAGCTTATTTTCTGCCGCACCCGCCGCCGTTTCAATCAAAAATATCTGCGTCGGGCGCTCACGCCAGCTTTTTTCGCCAAGCGGAAATTTGCTTTTTCACCTGCTTCGGACCGGGCATTCCGACGCGTTCCCGCGCCGCCATCGCCGTTTTCAAATCGAAGACTTTTACCCAATCCGGTTTCAGCGCAGAATGAATTTTGCGAACTTCCTCAAACGGCAACGCGTTCAGCGGCGTTCCCGTTTTTTCCGCAAGCGCGACGAGGTGTCCGACAACGTGATGCGCTTCGCGAAACGGCACGCCTGCACGCACGAGATAGTCCGCAACGTCCGTCGCGAGCAAAAGCGGATCGGCGACGGCGGCGGCACAACGCTCCGCGCGCATGGACGCTCCCGCAAGCGTTTCGCGCAACACGTCGAGCGCAATCATCACCGTATCAAACGAATCAAACACGGGCGGTTTGTCTTCCTGCAAATCGCGATTATACGTGAGCGGCAAGCCTTTCACCATCGTGATGAGCGCGACGAGATTTCCGTGCAGACGCGCGGATTTGCCGCGCAACAATTCGAGCGAATCCGGATTTTTTTTCTGCGGCATGAGCGACGAGCCCGTCGTGAACGCATCGGGCAACGCGACGAAACCGAATTCCGCCGTGTTCCACAAAATCAAATCTTCCGCAATGCGCGAAAAATGCACGCCGCAGAGCGCGCACGCCGAAGCAAACTCGATAAACGTATCGCGGTCGGAAACGGCGTCCATGCTGTTGCGCGTGACGCGAGCGTTCCCGCGGTCGTCCGTAAAATTCATTTCGCGCGCGGAAAATTCGCGGTCGATCGGCAACGTCGTTCCCGCGATTGCGCCCGAGCCGAGCGGCGACCAATTCGCGTGGTCAAACACCGTCGCAAAACGTTCGCGGTCGCGCGAAAACATTTCGACATACGCGAGCATGTGATGCGCGACGGACACCGGCTGGGCGCGTTGCAAATGCGTAAAACCGGGAATGTAAACGGTCTGATTTTTTTCCGCAAAATCAAGCAACGCATTCATCAGCGCACCGAGTTTTTCAAAAATTTTCGCGCAAGCGTCCTTGAAAAACAACCGCATGTCGGTCGCGATTTGGTCGTTGCGGGAACGCGCTGTGTGCAGTTTTGCGGCGGCGGGAACGCGTTTCGTGAGCGCCTGCTCGATGTTCATGTGCACGTCTTCGAGCGCGATGTTCCACTCGAATTTTCCGGCTTCGATTTCGGCGAGAATCGTATCGAGCCCGCGCACGATGTCCGCGCATTCTTTTTTCGAAATAATTCCGACATGCGCGAGCATTCGCGCCTGCGCGCGGCTTCCGGCAACGTCGAACGGCGCAAGCCTCGCGTCAAACGAAACGCTTTCGCCGAAGCGCAACATGAGCTCCGCCGGCCCTTGAGAAAATCTGCCGCCCCAAGTCGCCTGTTCCTTGTGCGCAGGCGCGGCGGTCGTCGTCGAAGATTTTTTCTTCATGGCGCGAAAATTTAAGGATTAACGCCCGCGGCTTAAAGAAAATTATGTGCGGGAACAAGAAATCCCGCCGCGGGGAACGCACGAGAAACGCGTTGACGCGCGCGGCGGGAACGCGTTTGATTGAGCGTCTTTCCGATTGCTCCCGTATTTCAACGGATAGAATTCTGGCCTCCGAAGCCGGCGATCCGAGTTCGAATCTCGGCGGGAGCGCCACTTTTTTTGCCACATCATGAAGCTCGCATTTCTCCTTTCGAAGAAATTTTTGAAAAAAGCCCTCAAATGGGGCGCGGTTCTCTACATTGCGGGAACGCTCGCGTTTTTCCTGATTTTTGCGGCAATCGCTTACACGCCGCTCGGCTACGTGCTGGAAGAAGCGCAGATTCGCTCGACGCCGTTTGACGAACTCATGGACGATGCGGAAGCCGTCGTCATTCTCGGCGGGGACGCGCAACGCGCGGCGGACGCCGTCAAGGTGTTCAACGCCGGCAAGGCAAAACGTATCGTCGTCAGCGCAGACGAACGCGCCGCGCTCGACGTTTTGCTCGGGGCAAAAATTCCGCCGGAAAAAATCTCCGTGGATGCCGAGCCGTTGCGCACGATTGACCACCCGCGCACGATTCGTGCCTGCGGGATCACGCCGCAGAGCAAAATCATCATCACGAGCACGCGACTGCAGGAACGCCGCGCCGCGCGACTTTTCCGCGATGCGGGCTACACGAACTTTCAAATTTACTCGCAGACGCACGAAATCCGCTTCCCCGAAATGGTTGAAAAAAATCGCCGTCTCGGCGTTGCCGGCGCGGTCGATGTTTTTTATTCCTACCTTGCTTGGCTGAAGTATCAACTCGTCGATTGAGCGGGAACGCCGGCGAGCGATTCCGCCGAATTTTTCGCTTGCGCGGTTCATTTTTTCAATTTGCGTTCCCGCAGTGCGAGTGTTTCCATTGACCGCACTTATGGAAGTTTACATCGACGGAAAATTCTACAAAAAAGAAGACGCGAAAATCTCGGTCTTCGATCACGGTCTGCTCTACGGGGACGGTCTTTTTGAAGGCATCCGCGTTTACGACAACTGCATCTTCAAGCTCGACGAGCATCTCGAGCGCATCGAATACTCGGCGAAAGCGCTCGCGCTTGATTTGCCGTGGTCGCGCGAAGAGCTCGCGAAAGTGCACATCGAGGCTTGCCGCCGCAACGGCGTCGCCAACGGCTACATTCGCACGGTCATCACGCGCGGCGCCGGAGACCTCGGACTCAGCCCGCGCAACTGCTCGAATCCCTCGCTCATCGTCATCGCGGACAAAATCAAACTGTATCCGCAATCCGTTTACGAAAACGGCATCAAACTCATCACGGTGCCGACGCGCCGCTTGAGCGTTGCCGCGCTCCCGCCGATGGTGAAATCACTGAACTATTTGAACAACATTCTCGCGAAAATCGAAGCGCTCAACTGCGGGTTCGACGAATGCCTGTTGCTCAACGATCAAGGCAACGTTGCGGAATGCTCCGGCGACAACATTTTCATCATTCACAAAGGCAAGCTCATCACGCCGCAGCCCTCGTCGAGCCTTCTCAAAGGAATTACGCGCTCGGCGACGATGGAATGCGCGGCGGAACTCGGCATTCCCGTCATCGAAACGACGCTCACGCGCTACGATCTTTGGAACGCGGATGAAGCATTCCTCACGGGTTCTGCGGCGGAAGTGATTCCGGTTGTCGAGCTCGACGGTCGCAAAATCGGTTGCGGAAAATGCGGTCCGCTCACGGCGAAACTGCTTGAGCTCTTCCGCAAAAAAGCTCGCACGGACGGCGCGATGATCGCGTAAAAAAATTCCGTGTAAAAATTTTGCGCTGCGGCGAACACACATTCGCCGCAGCGCTTTTTTTTTGCGGTTTTCTTATCGCCAGCGGCTTCGCGGTTTGCATAATCTTCGAGGAAATGAAAATGAATCCCCTACCCGCTTTTTCTCGAATTTTCGTCGCTTGCATCGCGCTGATTTTTTCCGCCGTTTCGGCGTTTGCCGCGTGCGACGTCGTGCCGCTCCCGCAAAAATACGAAGAACCGCGCGGCGGCGAAACCGTTCCCGCGCGCGGGCTCGACA
>CAVEBA010000034.1:10990-13229 GCA_963613695.1 Sphaerochaetaceae bacterium | reverse complement strand
TCGCGGAACGCTCGCTCGTTCCCGTGCTCCCGAGTGAGGAAGATTTCCCGTATGCGATTCGTATTTCCTCCGAAATCATGGAATCGAACGGCTCGACCTCGATGGCGTCCGTCTGCGGCGGCACGCTCGCGCTCATGGACGCCGGCGTTCCGATTTCCGCTCCCGTCGCGGGGATTTCCTGCGGGCTCGTGACGCTCCCGGACGAAAACGGAAAAATCGTCAAACACGTCGTTCTCACCGACATCATCGGCTCGGAAGACCACTTCGGCGATATGGACTTCAAAATCTGCGGCACGCACGCGGGCATCACCGGCTTCCAGCTGGACCTCAAAATCCACGGCTTGCCGATTGATATCGCGAAAGAAGCAATTCGCCAAAACCGCGAGGCGCGCGAAAAGATTCTCGCCCTCATCACGGAAGCGAAACCGGCTCCGTCCGCCACGATCAAGCCGACCGCGCCGCGCATTCACACCGTGATGATCAATCCGGACAAAATCGGTGCGCTCATCGGTCCGGGCGGCAAAAACATTCGTCGCATCTGCGAACTCTCCGGCGCTCAAATCGACATCAACGAAGACAACTCCGGACGCGTGGACATTTTCGCCACGAGCGAAGAATCCATGCAGCTCGCGATCAACGAAATCAACCTCTCCACGGCGCAAATCGAAAACGGAAAAACCTACAAGGGCATCGTCCGCTCGATTAAGGAATTCGGCTGCTTCGTCGAATGCCTGCCGGGTCAGGAAGGTCTCGTTCACGTTTCCGAGCTTGCGGATTTCCGCGTGAACAAAGTCGAAGACGTCGTGAAACTCGGCGACGAAATCATCGTCAAGTGCGTCGGCGTGGACGAAAAAGGCCGCGTCCGTCTCTCCCGCCGCGCTGCAATCGCGGAAAAGGAAGGACGTCCGTATGAGCCCAAAGCCGCCGAACCGCGCGGAGGTGACCGTTCCCGCCGCGACCGCGGACCGCGTCGCGACCGCAACGACCGTCCCCGCCGCGAACGTCGCGACGGCGATGCTCCCGCCGCCGAATAATTCGCTCCGGCAGATCAAAAAAAAAGCGTTCCCGCACGGGAACGCTTTTTTTTCGCCGAAGGCGGAAAAAGTTGAGGAGATTTCAGAGAAATTAAAAATTAGGAATTAGAAATTAGGAAGAAGTCCGCCCGCTACTCCTAAACTCCTCAACCTTTTCAACTCCTCAACTTCCTTCCCGTTCCCGCAGGTGGGCGAGAATTACCTCGATGATTTTTTCGCGATCGCGGTCGAGGTCTGCGCCGTCGAGATTGAATCCCGCGGCGCGAATGTGTCCGCCGCCGTTGAGTTTTTGTGCGAGCAAATCGACGCGCACCCAATCATCGCTCGCGCGCAAGCTTCCTTTCACGCCGGTGTGCGACTGTTCGAGCTGACACGCGATTTTCACGCCGGCGAGACTGCGCAGATAATTGACAAAATTCTCCGCGTCTTCCCGCGACGTTCCCGTTGCGTCGAACGCATCTTTCGGGATCCACGCGAGCGCGACCTGCCCGTCGGCAAACAGCGTTGCCGTCGCCAAATAGCGTTGAAGCAATTCGAGTTTTCCGAATTTTTCCTGCTCGTAGAGTTCGTGAGAAATTGCAGACGGCGATGCTCCCGCGCGCACGAGATCGGCGACGAGCGCCATGACGTCCGCCGTCGTCGCCGAATACTGGAATTGCCCGGTGTCCGTGACGATTCCGACGTAGAGTGCTTCGGCGAGCGGTGCGTCGAACGCGATCCCGCAATCTTCGCAAAACGCGGCGAGAATGTGGCATGTCGCCGCCGCGCTCGGAATGACGATATTTTCTTCGCTTGCGAAAAACTCGTTGGTCTCGTGATGATCGATTGCGGCGAAAATCCCCTGCGGGAACGCCTTTGCGAGCAACGTTTTTCCGAGCCGCGCAAGATTTCCGCAATCGACGGAAACGGCGATTCTGCCGTCGTTTTCGAATTCCTCTTCGCGGAAAAACGGCGTGTCGCGCACGAAACTTTTCAAATTATACGGCACGGGATGGTGATTTACGCAGACGGCGTCGATCCCGCGCGCGCGCAAAATTCTGCACAATGCGAGCTGTGCGCCGATGCAGTCGCCGTCGGGGCGAACGTGCCCGAGCACCGCGATGCGCCGACCGTCGAGTTTTTTCAAAAGCGCTTCAAAGCGTGCGCTTTCTTCCGCAAAATGCTTGTTCGCCATCGCCGTTCCCGTGAAAAAAACCGCGCCTTAC
>CAVEBA010000034.1:8218-10888 GCA_963613695.1 Sphaerochaetaceae bacterium | reverse complement strand
GTGCGCTTTCTTCCGCAAAATGCTTGTTCGCCATCGCCGTTCCCGTGAAAAAAAAACCGCGACTTACCACGCGAAAGATTCGTTCGCGCCGACGGATTTCGTGAACTCGACGAGGAGCTTCACGCATTGTTCGACAACGGCGAGATCGACGACTTCGCCCGGCGTGTGCATGTAGCGCAGCGGCACGGAAATGAGACCTGCGGCAACGCCGGCGTTTGCCATCTGAATCACACGCGCGTCCGTTCCCGTCGGGCGCGGATCCGCCTCGATCTGATACGACACGCCGGCTTTTTTTGCGGCGGCGACAAGTTTATCAAAAACGATCGGATTGATGTTCGGACCGCGGCAAATCGCGGGACCGCCGGAAAGCGTCATGCGCCCGAACTTGCGGTTGTCGGCATCGGGGTGATCGGTCGCGTGCGTCACGTCGATTGCGATGCCGACGGTCGGATTCAGCCCTTGCGCGGCAGTTTGTGCGCCGCGCGTGCCGATTTCTTCCTGCGTCGTTGCGACGGCGTCCACGCGCACGGCGAGTTTTTTTTCCTTTGCGAGACGGCGCGCCGCCTCCATTGCGATGTAGCAACCGGCGCGATCATCGAACGCGCGAGCAACGGCGACCGAGCCGTTCAGCAACTCGACGGTTTCGTCATAAACCGCGGGATCGCCGATTGCGACGCGCTCGAGCGCTTCTTCGCGGGAACGCGCGCCGATGTCGATCCACATTTCGTGCACTTCGGGAACTTTCGTGCGTTCGGAAGCGCTCATCAGATGCACGGCGCGTTTTCCGGTAACGCCGCGAACGATTCCGTTTTTCGTGAGAATGAGCACACGACGCCCGCTCGGCATCACGAGATCGTGCCCGCCGAGCAAATTGAAATAGAGAAAACCCTTGTCATCCGCGTAGGCGATTTGCAAGCCGAGCTCGTCGATGTGTCCGGCGAACATGACGGAATTTTTCGCTTTCGGATTGAGCGTCGCGATGCGATTTCCGAGCACGTCCTTGCGATATTCATCGACGACGGATTTCATGTATTTATCGCAAACGGACTGCGCCTCGAACTCGTGTCCGGTCGGAGCTTTGGCTTCGAGAAGCTCGCGCAAAAACGCGGGAATTTCAAAAGGTTTTGCGGCGGGAACGCCGGCGGATTTTTTCTTTTGTGCCATAAAAAATTTTGGTGAAAAAAATTAAAAGCGACGGGCGGCGAAGTGTGTTTTCGCCGCCCGAGAAACGGGATTGTCGTTTATTTTGCGGGAACGGCTTCGGGCTGTTCCGGAGCGGCGGGCGCCGGAGCGTCCGTGCTCGGCGCGGTGCTCGATTCCGGTGCGTTTTCCGAGACCTGCGCGGGAACGATTTCCTCTGCGGGAACGATTTCGACTTTCGATTTCGACAGCTCGAAGAACGTAGCGGATTTCAGCGGCACGCGTTCGCCGAACTCGAAATCGGCGTAGTCGGCGTCCTCGACATCGCCCGAAAGCACGCGGCGGGAACGCCCGATTTCATTACGATTGCCGTCGAATGCACGCAAAATTACGGGCGCTTTGAAAAATTTCGAATACGAAACGTAAAGCACCGCGCGCGGCTTTTTCCCGGGCTCGATGCGAACGCGTTCGACGAAAATTCCCTCGTCGCGCAAGGCGTCGAAATAAACGACGGGCGAGGAAGATTCCACGGAAACGACGTCCGGTTTTTCCCACGGTTTGAACACGGCGAGAGCGATCCCGCCGGCAACGATGGCGAGCACGCCGATGACTGCAAGAATGTTCTTAATCATAGCGGGAGCGATTTTCTCTTTTGCTCGAAAGAAAAGCAAATTGAAAGATGGCGAGCACTCACAGCTCCGTCGCCTTTGCGACAACGGATTCGTCGAAGAAATTCCAACCCATTCCCGCGTCCACGACAAGCGACTGCGCGTTCACGCCCGATGCGCGCGGCGAGAGCAACCACACGATCGCATCGGCGACTTCCTGCGTCGTAAGATTTGCTTTGCGCATCGTGAGTTGCTCGGCAAAAAGATAATTTTTCAAATAGCCGGGAATGCCTGCGCTGGCGGACGTTTTCAGCGGTCCCGCGTTCACGGAATTAAAACGAATGCCCTGCGCGGAAAACGATTTCGCGAGGAAACGCGAGGCGGATTCGAGCGCCGCCTTAATCGGCGACATGTAGCCGTAATTCGCCGCCGTAACCTGCGAGGAAATGCCGACGGAAACGACCGCCGATCCCGCGTTCATGTGCGGCGCGAACGCGCGCGCAAGCTCCACGAGCGAGAACGCCGAAATCGCCGTCGCCTGCAAAAAATCCGCGCGCTTCGTTTCGTGAAACGGTTTGAAACCCTCGGAAAAATTCGCGAACGCGATACTGTGCACCAATCCGTCCACGTTCCCGCAATCGCGCGCGACGGCTTCCGCGAGCGCCGGAATTTCCGCTTCGCGCTCGACATCGCAGACATACACGGGACGCCCCGCGAGAAGTTGCGCAAGCGACTCGGCGCGTTCCCGCGAACGCACGGAATAAATGACCTGCGCGCCCGCCTCCTCGAGCGTTTTCGCCGTGAACCACGCCACGGATTTTTTGTTCGCCACCCCGGTGACGAGGATTTTTTTCCCTTCGAGTTTCAGAAAATTTTCCATTTTTTCAGTTTTGCTTTGTGAAACCACGGATGGACACGAATA
>CAVEBA010000034.1:0-8166 GCA_963613695.1 Sphaerochaetaceae bacterium | reverse complement strand
TTTTCACTTATTCCCGCGAATTTTTTCCGCAAACGAAACGTTTAAATTCAAGACTCGGCGCGCCGAAATTCAACAAAAGCCCAACGGGAACGTCCGCCGCTTTCATATAGTTCAGAAGTTGCGCTTCGTCCGCCGAAGTCAGCGTTTTTTGAGCTTTTATCTCCACGATAATCGCGTTGAAAACAAAAAAATCCGCGCAGTAAGTCTTTTTCAGTTCCCGACCCCACAAACGAATTTTCAGCTCGTGCTGTGAAGAAAACGGAATTCCGGCCTGCGTGAAACCGATTTCCAATGCTTCCTGATAGACGGCTTCAAGAAAACCGAATCCGAGTGAAGAATGCACTTTCATCGCCACGCCCACGATGTCGTAACATTCTTTTTTCAGCAGGAAATTTTCGTTTTTTTGCATCGTTTCAAAGATTTTGCAAAAATTTGCGGAAATTTGCGGACAAACCGATGTCCATCAGTGTTTATCCGTGGTTTTGGTTTTACTTTTTTTCGATCATTGCGAGGGCGAATTTGATTTGCAGGACGACTTTTCCTGCGCTGCGCACCGTTCCCGTGAGGTAATAAAATCCGGCGAGCGTTTCGCCGTCCTTTACGTCGATGAGAATTTCGTCGCCGGGGAAAACCATGCCCTTAAATTTTGCGTTTTCGATGCGACAAAGCACGGGCGTGCGATTCGCAAACGCCGCGTCGCCGCCGGACTGCGCTTTTTTCACGAGATAAATCGCCGCCGCCTGAAAAACGCTTTCGCACAGCAACACGCCGGGCGTGAGCGGAGCGTTCGGATAGTGCCCCTCGTAGAATTTTTCGTCCGCGCGAAACGTGCGGGAACAGACGATGCCGTCGGCGCGCGTTTCGACAACTTTGTCGATAAACAAAAACGGCGGACGGTGCGGGATTGCTTTCAATACTTCTTCTGTCATAACGCGGAAAGAGCTTAGCGTTCCCGCGAAGCAGATGAAAGCGAGAAAAACTGCGTTCCCGCGGCACGTTCCCGCGGCAAAATCTTTTTCGTTTCCAAATTTCTGTTTTACTAAGTCCGCCGCGAGGGTTAAATTTTCGGCTTTCGTTTCACAATGTCCGATAGTCCAATGAGAATATTCACCGGAAACGCCAATCCTGCTCTCGCCAAGGAAATCTGCGAGTGCATCGGAATCTCTCTCGGGAGCGCCGATGTCACGCCTTTCCCCGACGGAGAAACTTTCGTCCAGATCAAGGAAAACATTCGCGGTTGCGATGTTTTCGCGATCCAGCCGACCTGCGCTCCCGCCAATGATCACTTGATGGAATTGCTCATCATGATCGACGCCATGCGCCGTGCGTCCGCCAAGCGCATCACCGCCGTGATGCCGTTTTTCGGCTACGCTCGCCAAGATCGCAAAGATCGCCCGCGCGTGCCGATCACGGGAAAGCTCGTCGCCAACCTGCTCACGGCAGCCGGCGCAAATCGCGTGCTCGCGCTCGACCTCCACGCGCAACAGATTCAGGGATTTTTCGACATTCCCGTGGATCACCTTTTCGCTTCGCCGGTTTTCTACGATTACATCAAGGATAAACCGTTCCTGAAAGACGCGACCGTCTTCTCGCCCGACGTCGGCGGCATGAAAGCGGCAAGCGCCGTCGCCGATTTGCTCGACCTGCCGATCGGATTCGTCGCCAAACGCCGCGTTTCCGCAACGACCGTGCAGGCGACCAACCTCGTCGGCGAAGTCGAGGGGCGCAACATCATTCTCGTGGACGACATGACGGAAACCGCGGGAACGCTCTGCTCCGCCGCGAAACTTCTTCGCGAAAACGGCGCAAAGTCCGTGCGCGCACTCGTCAGCCACTGCATGCTCAACGAAATCGCTTACGAGCGGCTCTCCTCGGGCGTCATCGACGAAGTGATCACGACGAATTCCGTTCCCGTGGAAACGCGCGGACTGCCGATTACCGTGCTCTCCATCGCAAAGCTCTTCGGCGAAGCGATTCAGCGCATTCACTCGAACAGCTCCGTCACGAGCCTTTTCAAAATCAAAGGCTACTAAGCGGACGAAATTTTTTTCGAGCTCCGAAAAAAGCGTTCCCGCGGGAACGCTTTTTTTGCGCATTGCGTTCCGGAGCGGGCGACAATAATTTTGTGCGCTTCATTCTTCGAAATTTCGGGACGATGAACGATTCAGACAACACCAGACACATCACACCGCCGGACGCGCTCAATATCGACCGCGATGCCGGAAATTTTTCTTTCGAGGAAAACTACGCGCTCGACGCGGGAACGGGACTTAGCGCGGACGTCATTGATTACATCGTCAAAGCGAAAGGCGAACCGGATTGGATTCGCGATTTTCGCCACGAAGCGCTGAAAATTTTTGAAGAAAAACCGATGCCGTTGCACTGGGCGCCGAGCCTCATCAAGGAAATCGATTTTTCAAAAATCCGCTACTACCTCGCGAAAAGCGCGCAAGCGTCGCGCTCGTGGGAAGACGTTCCCGACGATGTGAAAAAAACTTTCGAGCGTCTCGGCGTTCCCGAGCAGGAACGCAAATTTCTCGCGGGCGTGGACGCGCAGTTCGATTCCGAATCCGCGTATTCCCGCATGAAAGACGAGCTCGCGAAACAAGGCGTAATCTTCGTCGGACCGCTCGAAGGACTCACGAAATACGAACACATTTTTCGCCCGTGGTTCGGGAAAGTGATTCCGATGACGGACAGCAAATTTTCCGCGCTCAACAGCGCGTGTTTCTCCGGTGGCTCGTTCATCTACGTGCCCAAGGGCGTAAAAGTCGCGCAACCGTTGCAGGCGTATTTCCGCATCAACGCGGAGCGTTCTGGGCAATTCGAGCGCACGCTCATCATCGCGGACGAAGGCGCGGAGCTCGTTTATATGGAGGGTTGCACGGCGCCGCAGTTTGATTCGGCAACGTTGCACTCGGGCGTGGTCGAGCTCGTCGCGCTCAAAGGCGCAAAAATCCAATACGTTACCGTGCAAAACTGGGCGGGCAATGTTTTCAACCTCGTCACGCAACGCGGGATGGCGATGGAAGACGCGGAAATTCGCTGGATCGACTGCAACATCGGCTCGCGGCTCACGATGAAATATCCGGGCGTCGTGCTCAAAGGCGCGCGTTCCCGCGGAGAAGTGCTTTCGATTGCGCTCGCACACACGGGACAAGTGCAGGACACGGGCGCGAAAATGATTCACCTCGCGGACGGCACGACGTCGAACATCATTTCAAAATCCGTTTCCACGGGCGAAGGACGCGCGAATTATCGCGGGCTCGTTTCGATGCCGCGTTCGCTCAAAGGTTGCAAAAACAACAGCGAGTGCCACACGTTGCTCATCAACACGAATTCCGCCACGGGAACGTATCCGGCGATCACCGTGCACGGGAACGCTTCGCAAACGCAACACGAAGCGAGCGTTTCCAAAGTTTCCGCCGACCAAATTTTTTACATGCGCCAACGCGGGCTGACCGAAGCGGAAGCGATGAGCCTTGCCGTCAACGGATTCGTGAACGACCTCGTAAAAGAATTTCCGATGGAATATTCCGTCGAGCTCAAGCGCCTCATCGAAATGGAAATGGAAGGCTCCGTCGCCTAAACATTCGCGGGAACGATGTCCGACGCCACTCCGCAGGATTTTCTGAAAAAATATTTCGGCTTCGAAAATTTTCGCGAGCCGCAGGGAAGCATCGTCGAAACGATTGTCGGCGGGCGCGACGCACTCGTAATCATGCCCACCGGCGGCGGGAAATCGCTCTGCTATCAGCTTCCTGCGCTCATGCTTCCGCATCTGACAGTCGTCGTCTCGCCGCTCATCGCGCTGATGAAAGACCAAGTGGACGCGTTGCGTTCCCGCGGCATCGCCGCCGCCTGTCTGAACAGCACGCAATCGCTCGACGAACAAAATGAAATTTTTGAAAAAATCCGCGCGGGAACGCTCAAGCTCGTCTACATCGCGCCCGAACGTTTCCGCGCCGCGCGATTCGTCGAAACGATTGCGCGCACGGACGTTTCGCTTTTTGCCGTGGACGAAGCGCACTGCCTTTCGCAGTGGGGACACGATTTTCGCCCGGATTATCTTCGGCTCGATGCCGCGCTCGCACGCTTCAAAAACCGCCCTATCGTCGCCGCGTTCACGGCAACGGCGACGCCCGACGTGCGCGAGGACATCGCCAAACACCTAAAACTGCGCGAACCCGCAGAATTCGTCGCAGGATTCGCACGAGACAATCTCGCGTTCAACATTCGCCACATCGACGCGGGAACGGCTTCCCGCCGAGGCGAGGGAAAAATGACGCTCCACCTCGCCAAAATCCGCGAACTCAAAAAACTCGCCGACGCGCACCGCACGGGAATTATTTATTGCGCCACGCGAAAAAGCGTCGAACGCGTTTCCGACGATCTCGGCGCACTCGGCGTGCAACTCGTCATGTATCATGGCGGAATGAGCGATGCCGAGCGCACCGCCGCGCAGGATCGTTTCATGTCGCGCGAAGCGGATATCGCCGTTGCCACCAACGCGTTCGGCATGGGCATCGATCGCGCGGACATTCGTTTTGTCGCGCATTACGAAATGCCCGGGAGCGTCGAAGCCTACTATCAGGAAGCCGGGCGCGCGGGACGCGACGGCGCTCCCGCCGTTTGCGAAATGCTTTTCAATTTCGCAGACAAACACGTGCAGGAATTTTTCATCGAAGGCGCAAATCCCGGACGCCAAATCGTCCGCGCAGTGTATGACACGATGCGCGCACTCGCGGACAACGGGAACGAGCTCCGAATTTCCGTGGACGATCTCGCCGAGCGCACCGAAATGCGATTCGGCGAAAAAATCAATCCCATGGCGGTTTCCACGAGCATCGGTCTGCTCGCGCGTTTCGGAGCAATCGAGCGCTTCGACATTCCGGGAACGCGCATTCGCGGCACGCGCCTGCTCTTCCCGGATATGAAAAGTTCGAACCTCGAAATTCCTTGGGAAAATCTCGACGAAAAAAAAGCGCGCGACGAAAAAAAACTCGAAGATCTCATTCGCATCGCCTACTCGCCGACTTGCCGGCAGGAAGCGATTTTGCGCTACTTCGGCGACATCGCGGGAGCACATCCCTGCGGGCGTTGCGACGTGTGCGTCGCGCTGAAAAATTCCACGCGCCGCGTTCCCGACGTAGACGAATTGACGGTCGTCAAAAAAATTCTCAGCGGCGTCGCGCGCCTGTCGCACAAAAGCGCGAGCGGCGAATGGATTCCGCGCTTCGGGCGCCGGCGCATCGTCGATTGTCTCGTCGGTTCCCGCGCCGCGGGAACGCTCCAATTCGGGCACGACAAACTTTCCACCTACGGAATTTTGAAGCGCGAAGGTCGCGAATACGTTTCCGCGCTGATGGACGAAATGGTGAAAGAAGGCTTGCTGCTCATCAAACAAGCGGACGATTATTCGCTCTGCGGGCTCACGCCGCACGGCGCGGCAGTGATGTTCGGCAAAGAAAATTTTGAAATGAACTGGCCCGAGCCGCCGAGCGCTCCCGCAAGTCGCAGAACGCGCGCGGGGCTCGACGCCATTCCGCGCCACGTTTCCGTGCCGCGCGATCCCGGTGTGCTTTCCCGCGAGGAAAAAGATTTCCTTTCCGGCATCGGTTCTTCCATCGGAAAGAAAAAATCCGCCGCAAAGAAAAGCTCCGCGTTCGGCGACGGGAAAAAACGCAAGCTTCCGCCGTGGCTCATCGCCAAACTTCGGAAAAAACACTGAACGCGCGCGCAAAAATTTTCCGTTCCCGCAACTTTTCAGCAATGACAGAAACTTCCGAAAAACCCTCGCGTCTGCTCTCGCTCGACGCTTTTCGCGGCGCGGATATGCTCTGCATTCTCGGGCTTGATGCGCTCGCTTTCGCACTCGCGCGAGCGTTCCCGAACAACGCGTTTTGCGTCTCGCTCGCGCAGGAATTCGGGCACGTGCAGTGGGAAGGTCTCGCGCTCTACGACTGCGTTTTTCCGGCGTTCGTTTTCATTTCGGGCGTGGCGATGGCGTTTTCTTTCGCAAAAAAACGCGCACGCGGAGAAAGCCGTCTGCGCATCGCGGGAACGCTGATTCGGCGCGCGCTGATTCTCGTCGCGCTCGGCGCAATTTTGCAGGGCGCCCTTTCGTTCGATGTCGCGGGAACGCGTTTCGCGTCCGTGCTCGGGCTCATCGGCGCTTCCGGCGCGCTCGGCGGACTGCTCGCGCTTTTTCTCGAAACTCCGAAAAAAATTCTCGCCGCCCTGCTGATTCTCTCCGCCGGCGTAAGCGTCGCGCAATTTCTCGGCGGAGACTTTTCGCCCGGCGGCTCAATCAACGCGAAGCTCGACGTAGCGTTGCTTCCCGGAGTGTTGCACGGCGGCAACTACGATCCCGAGGGAATTTTGTGCATCGTGAGCGCAAGCGTCGCCGTGCTCGCGGGCTTTCTGACGGGAAATTTTCTCGCGGAGAAAAAATCCGCCGCTGCAACGCCGCGCGTCTCGGCGATGCTTGCCGTCGCGGGAACGCTTCTCTTCGCGCTCGCGTTCGGCGCGGGAACGTTTTACCCGATCATCAAAAATATGTGGACGCAGACGTTTGTGTTTGCCGCCGTCGGCGGAAGTCTGCTCGCGCTTGCGCTCTTCCACCTGCTGTTCGATGTTCTGCGACTGGAAAAGCTCGCGTTCGCATTCAAAATCATCGGCGTAAACGCAATCGCAATTTACGTGCTGCAATGGATTTTTCCGTTCGACGCGCTCGCAATTCTGCTCTTCGGCGGAACCGCGCGACTTTGCGGGAACGCCGAGGACATCGTGCTCGTGCTCGGCGTAATTCTGCTCAAATGGCTGCTCCTGCTTTGGCTTTTTTGCCGAAAAATCTTTTTCAAAATCTGACGCCGCGCGGGAACGCCGACGGATTTTTCCCGTCGCCAAAAAAGGCTTTGCACGGACGCGGCGGGAACGTATGATTCGACGCATGGCTCTCGCGTTTTCCCTTGAACAGCTCTGCAATGTAATTGACCCGATTCGGGTCGAAGGCTCGACGACAACGCCGCTCGCGAACATCGGTGCGCTCGATTCCGCCAAGCCCGGCGACCTCGCCTTTCTCGGCAACGAAAAATACCACGCGCAAGTCGCGACCTGCAACGCGTCCGCGATTCTCGTTCCCGCGGATTACGTCGGGTCCGCGCCGAAAGAAAATCAAGCCTACATCTTCGTCGAAAAACCCTCTTACACGCTCGCGCTCATCTGCGGGCAAATCGAAGCGGCGCTTTGGCAAAAACCTGCCGCGGGAACGCACCCGAGCGCAGTCGTTGCGCCCTCCGCGCAAATCGGCAAAAACGTGCACATCGGCGCGTTCTGCGTCATCGGCGAAAACGCGAAAATCGGCGACGGCGTCGTGCTCGAATCGCAAACGACCATCGGGAACGCCGTTGTCATCGGCGAAAATTCGCACATCGAAAGCGGCGCGCGCATCGGCGCTTACACGCAACTCGGCGCGCGCGTTCACATTTTGCCCAACGCCGTCATCGGCGCGGATGGATTCGGTTTCATTCCCGTGAACGGAAAAACCGAAAAAATTCCGCAAATCGGGAACGTCGTCATCGAAGACGATGTCGAAATCGGCGCGGGAACGTGCGTTGACCGCGCGCGTTTTTCCTCAACGCGAATCGGCAAAGGCACGAAAATCGACAATCTCGTCCAAATCGGGCACAACTGCGTCATCGGCAAATACTGCTTCATCTGCGGGCAAGCCGGCATGGCAGGCTCGACGACCGTCGGCGACTACGTCACGCTCGCCGGACAAGTCGGACTTTCCGGGCATATCAAAATCGGCGACAAGGCGACAATCGGCGCACAGTGCGGCGTGCTCGGCGATGTCGAACCGGGCGCGACGATGCTCGATTCGCCCGCGATCCCGGTCGCTCTCGCGAAAAAACTCATGGTGCTGAAAATGCGCCTGCCGGATATGTATTCCCGCCTCAAAGCCATCGAAAAACAGCTCGCGGGAGTTAGGAATTAGAAATTAGGAGTTAGAAATTAGGAATTAGGAAGAAGTGGGTTTTTGCCGTAGGCAAAAACAGCTCGCCACTTCTAAACTCCTCAACCTTTTCAACTCCTCAACTTTTTTTCGCGTTCCCGCGCGGGAACGGCTTGCGCTCTTTCAGAGCTTGATAATTATTTGTCCGC
>CAVEBA010000033.1:0-13795 GCA_963613695.1 Sphaerochaetaceae bacterium | reverse complement strand
CGAAAAAGCCCGCGAAGTCAGCATTTAAGCGGCTTCGCGGGCGTTTTGAAATGGTGCTCAAGAGGGGACTCGAACCCCTAAGCCTCTCGGCATATGCACCTCAAGCATACGTGTCTACCAATTTCACCACCTGAGCAATGGGAAAAACGTGGAGCACATTGAACTCTTTTCGCGGGAACGATGCAAGCAAAAAAGATTACTGAATTTTTCCGAGAAGCCAAAATCCCGTTTTTATCCACGCCGGCAGCGTGAGAATGCAGACGGCGGAGGTCGAAAGCACGATGCGCAGGGCGAGGCGCGCATCGCCGCCGTAGTATTGTAAAACGACGATGGAAATCATTGCCGCCGGCATTCCGGACTGAATGATGAGCACGTAGCGAAGATCTTGCGGGAGCGCGGGAACGAAAAGCGCGGCGGCGGTCATCAGCGCGGGAATGAGGAGCAGGCGCATCACGAGAGCGCCGACGGAAACGGCGGGTTCGTCGCGCAGGCGAAAGCCGTTCATCAGCACGGGCAACGCCATGCCGACGAGCAAAATTCCGATCGGAATCATGCAGGCTCCGAGACTTCCCGCCGTGTCGAAAACCCATTTCGGCGCGAACGCCGAAAGTCCGGTGAAATTGCACGCAAGGCAGAGAATCATCGACAAAAAGATCGGATTCACGACGGATTTTGCGAGTTCCGCCGGGCGAATGCGTCCGGTTATGATTGCGACGCCGATTGACCAAATCGCAACGTCGATACTGGAATTGAAAAGCAACATCAGCCCGACGGTTTCTTTCGGGCAAAGCGACATGCAGATGGGCAGGGCGATGTAGCCGTAGTTGTAGACGCCGCAACAGTAGCCGAACGCGCGGCGACGTGTCGCATCGCTAATTCCGAAAAATCGCGCGCAGAAAACGGCGATAATCATTCCGAGCGCCGCGCTCAAAAAGCCCGCCGCAACGACTTTCCACGCAACGGAAAAGTCTTTCAGCAACGAATTGTCGAGAACGCGGTTGACGATGAGCGCGGGCGTGAAAATCCAAATCACAAGGCGCATCAGTCCGGCTTGCGCCGTTTGGTCCACCCAGTTTTTTCGTCGGAAAAAATATCCCGCGGCAATCGTGAGCACGATGGGAACGAGTGCCGTGAAAATTGCCGATACAGAGATCTCCGGCACGGCGGAAACAGCTCCTTTCTTCGCAGAAAATTACGCGTCTTCCTTGCGGGAACGCGCAACGGAAACGCAATTTTCTCGGGAACGCAGGTCAGAGACGCAATTTTCGCGGGAACGCGCTACGGAAACGCGATAGACGAAAAACGCGAGCAGCGCGAACGCGACGATTACTCCCGTAATCACCGAAAAGTTGTAATTCAGCGCGAGCCCGCCGAGCGCGTGCGGAGCACTCAAGAAATACGTCGTGCACATCGCGCTTAGGAATGTCGCGGGAAGGCTGAGCACCCAATGCGGTTTGTGTTCCCGCGCGAGCCACGTGGAGCAGGCCCAGAGCGTGATCGCCGCGAGCGTTTGATTGCACACGCCGATGTAGCGCCAAATAATTTCGAAGCGAACTTGGCTCAACGCGAGCGTGACGGCGAAAATCGGCAACGAAACGAGAATGCGGTTCAGCATCGGTTTTTGCGAAACGCCGAGCGCGTCCGCCGCCATCAGTCGCACGCTGCGCAGAGCCGTGTCGCCCGAAGTAATCGGGCAAAGAATGACGCCGAGAATCGCCGCGATTGCGCCGACCAAGCCGAGCCACTCCGAGCAAATCGCGTTCACGATAGTCGAGGGCGTTTGTCCGTTTTGCATCGCGTTGTTCAGTCCGTCCGCGCCGCCGCAATATGCGATTGCCGCGGTTGCCCAAATCAGCGCGAGAAGTCCCTCGGCGATCATGCCGCCGTAAAAGACCGGACGCGCGTAGCGTTCGCTTTTGAGGCAACGCGCCAGCATCGGCGTTTGCGTTGCGTGAAATCCCGAAATTGCGCCGCAGGAAATCACGACGAAAAGCATCGGGAAAAGCGGGTTCGCGTCCGGATCCGGTTGAAAATTTCTCAGCGAATCAAGCGTCATTTCCGGGATCGTGAGCGTTCCCGTGAACGTTTTCCAAAGCATCGCGCCGGAAACGCCCAGCGCCATCAAAATCAGCGTAATGCTGAAAATCGGATAGAATCGGGCGATGATTTTGTCAATCGGCAACAGCACCGCGAAAATGTAGTAGATGATGATCGCGCCCGTCCAAATCGCCGCCCAGCTCAGCGTTCCCGCGAAAGGAAACACGATTCCGTCGAAAGAAATCGCGTCCACGGGAATGCGGCTCAAATGTTTTTCGGAAATTTCCGTGAGCAAGCTCGCCGGGCCGCTCACGAACGCGATGCCGACAGCCATCAGCATCAGCGCGGAAAACGGAATCAACGCGCTTTTCGCGCCTTTCCCGAGCATTTTGCCGACGAGCTCCGGCAGGCTGCAACCGTCGTAGCGCATCGAAATTGCGCCGGAGAAAAAGTCGTGCGCCGCGCCCATGAGCACGCACCCGAGCACGATCCACAGATATGCGGCGGGACCGTAGGCGGCGCCGAGCACCGCGCCGAAAATCGGACCGAGCCCCGCGATGTTCACCAACTGAATCATGAACGCGCGCCACGGGCGAATTTCCATGTAATCCACACCGTCGTGGAGTCGTTCGACCGGCGTCGAGCGCTTGGGATCAATCCCGAAAAGTTTGGCGACGAAGGCGCCGTAAAAAACGTAGCCTAAAATCAGGCAAGCCGTTGCGACTAAGAACGTAATCATTTTTCGGAAAAAAATGTAATTCCGCGAGGATACGCTTTCGCGGGAACGGTGAAAAGCTGAAAAACGCCGTTCCCGCGGGTTCGTCCCGTTCCCGCGATTCGGCAAAAAAAAGGATTGAAAAAAATCCGCCGCGAGACTCTAATTCTCGGCAGAATTTAACCCCGTAATCCCCGATATTTATGCACAATCCTCTGAAAAAATCTTTTGTTGCGATTCTTGCTTTCGTCGCGACGCTTGCACCGTCCGTTTTTGCGCAGGACGCGAAAAGCCCGCCGCTGATCGAAGTCGAAAAGGTCGATTTTACGACCGGAAAAGTTCCGCATTTCGACCAGAAGCTGAGCTGGGGCTGGACGGAAGTCCGTTTCCGCGCGAAGCCGTATGGGCAGTATCCGCAGGATACTTTTTTGAACGACGTGAAAGTTACGCTCACGCTCGTTTATCCGAAATCGCTTGCCTCGATTTCCGGGGAGCGCGCAAAAGGTTCTGCGGCGCAGCGCGCGGCGGAAATTGATGCGGCGTCCGAGAACGCCGGGAACAGCGCGAAATTTTCTTACTACCGCGCCACGGTTTCTTTGGTCGGACTGAAAGTCGACAACAAATCCCGCTACCTTCGGTTTTTCGTTCCCGGCGAAATCGTCGATCGCGAAATTCGCGGCGGCGGGAACGCCGCAAAGGCTTGGACGGGTTCCGCGAAGCCGCTCGTCTACTGGGTTTCCTTTACTTGCAACGGCGAGGAAGTCCCGCTGTATAACAAGGACGGCAAGCTGATGTTCCGCAACGCAATCGGCGGCACGGAATCCTACGCCAACAACATGGCAAAGAGCACTTTCGAAAAATTCCAGACGGAAGCTTCCGGCGCCGTTTCCGACACGAAAGGACTTCTCATCCCGCAGACCTACATGCCTTACGAAGTTTGGCCGGCAAAGGATTCTCCGGCGATTCTGCGCGAAGAGATTCAGCAGTAATTTTTGCCGTTCCCGCGCGGAAACGGCGTTCCCGCGCGGATTTTTTCACGTTCAATTTCAAAAATACAATACCCGATGGGCAGTAACGCAAAAAAGAAAATTACGGTAAACTGCGGCACGACGCACGTTTCCGTCTCGGTTTTCTCGGAAAGAGCGGGCAGTCTCGTTCTCGAGAAGCTCGTGGTCGAAGATCTCGTTTATAATTACATGGAGGAGGAAGAATGGGCATTTGCCGCTTCCTCCGCGCTGAGCGGAATTTTCAAAAAACTCAAACTCAAAGGCGGCGCAACGGTCATCGCTCCCGGGCATCTGTTGTTGACGAAAAACGTCAAGGTGCCGCAGGTCGAAGCCTCGCGCCAACGTCAGATTATTTCTTTCGAGGCGGCGGACAAATTCCCGTTCCCGCTCGGCGATCTTGTTTGGGACAGCCAAATTATTTCGACGGACGGCATCGAGGCGGAAGTCGTTCTTTTCGCGATTAAGCGCGAGAACGCGGAGCGTTTTGCGCAGCAGATGTTGCGTTCCGGCATCACGCCCGAAATCATTCAGCCGTCCACCAATCTTGATTATCAGGCGTATCGCTTCCTCAACGTGGACGCGACGGAAAACGTTCTCATCGTGAACGTCGGCGCGCGCACGACCAATCTCACGTTTGTTACGCCGGAGGGATTCAGCATTCAAAACGTTTCCGTCGGCGGGAACTTCCTTACGCAGTCGATTGCGGATTCGCTCGGAAAACCTTTTCCCGCGGCGGAGCGGCTCAAGGTCAACTTTTTCTCCGATGCGATGGATCTCGCGGAGGACGACCCGCACGCGATCAAGCTCCGCGAAGCCGCGCAGTCGTTCTGCCGGCGTCTCGGGCAGGAAATTACGCGCCGCATCGTCAATCAGAAGCGCCAAAGCCCGAACGGCGTTCCCGTGAAGATTCTTCTTACCGGGCGCGGTTCGTTGCTTCCCGGGCTTTCCGATTCTCTTGCGGAATCGCAGCATCTTCCGGTCGAATATTTTGAGCCGACCGCTCCCGTGCAGGTTGCGGCGGGCGTGAGCCCCGGCTATTTCGATTCCGTGCGCTTCCAGTTGTCGGAAGTTATCGGCGACGCCAGCGAGCTTCTGGATTCGTCCGTTTACTCGCAGGTCAATCTTTTGCCGCAGCAAATTGCGGACGAGCTCGCTTTTTCAAAGAAAAAACCGTTCTTCATTGCGGCGGCGGTGCTTTTTGCGCTTGCGCCGTTGCCGATTTTCTTCGGCTTGCAAAATCAAAGCGCCGCGCTCGCTGCCGAAAACGCCGGGCTTTCCAAGCGGAAAGCGGAGCTGGAAGCTTTCCGGAACAAAATTTCCGCGCTTGAAGAACACAACGTTCCCGCGGTCGAATTTGTCGGCACGCTCGACGATGTTCTCGCCGCTCGCGGCGTGTGGAATGCGTTCCTCGCGGATATTCAGTCGCGCGTTTCCGCGTTGCAGGCACCGACGGCTTCCGAGGACGGAGAATTAACTTTCTCCGCCAATCGCCACATTTGGGTTGACGGGCTGAAAGTTTCCCGAACCGTGCAGAACCCGCAAGTTTCCGAGGAAGACGAAGAGCCCGAGAACGTCAAACCGATGGTGCGCACCGAGGTCGAGCTCAAGCTTCGCTTGCTCATCCCGCAAGTGGACGGCGCGAAGCCCGAGCACAACGCCGCCGCGTTCAACGCGCGCCGCCGCGCCGTGCTTGATGTTTTCAAAAAATCCGAATTCGTGGAAAAACTTACGGACCAGACGGATTTTCGCCGTCCCAATTTCCCCACGATTACGCTTAAGCTCGTGTTGAAACCGGAGAAAGGAATTTAACTCATGAACACACCCAAAGACAAAGCGTTCGCGGCAATCGTTTCCTGTTTCGCGCTTGTATGCGTCGCCGGAGTCGGTTTTTGCGTGAAAGAATTTGTGCGAAACCGCTCCGCGCTCGATTCAATCGAAGCAAATGAAAAGGCGGTGAAGAAACTTTCCGCACGAAAGCTCGAGTTCGCGCTGACCGAAGAAAATCTTAAAACGGAAGAGGCAAACGCTAAGGCGCTCGACGCCGCCGTTGCCGAAAAAATTCGCGCGATTAAAGGCGCTCGCGGCAAAGAGTTCACGGAAAAAGTTGACGTCGACGCCAACACTTTCGTTTCCAATTTGCGCCAGCAGACGGATCAGCGTTCGAAAGATTTGAAACTCAAAAAAATCGCGCTCGCCGATAGTGCCAAGAATTTCGGATTCTCCCGCTACCTGCAAAGCCCGCAAACACCCGCGTTTCCCGCCGAGGTGCTTCCCGTGCTCTGCGCCGAGCGGCAGGTGGTCGCGCGACTTTTCGACACGCTCGTTTCCGCGCGCGACAAGGCGGAAGATGCGCTCCGCGATGTAAATCTGCTTCCCGCCGACAAACACGTTTTCCTGCTCGTCAAGGACGTGCGTCGCGAGGCGGCGGAATTGCCCGTAAAGGACGGAGCGCTCGTCATTCCGCTTCTGCGCGACGAAATTTTCATTTCCGCGAACGATCATTCCGACGATACCGGGATTTTCCGGCTTTCCGGCACGGGAACGCGCGGAACTCCGTTCCCGTCGCTTCGTCGTGCGGGTGCAACGGATGCACGCGCGTTTCAGATTTGTTTCGTAGCGCCGACTTCCGTTGCGCGCAATTTTATCACGGCGTTTTCCGTCAACGGCGATTACCCGATTTACGTGCGGGACGTTGCCGTTTCGCCTGCGTCGACCGTCGATATCGAAACGGCGCGTGCGCAACTTGATCCCGCGCCTGTCGTTCCCGCGGAAGTTGCCGCGAGCAACGCTCCCGCTCCCGTAGCGGCGGATTTCGATATTTTCGGCACCGCCGAGCCCGCCGATTCCGCTTCGGCGTCTGCGCCCGCCGTTCCCGTGGCGCCGCAGAAATTCGTTGTTCAGAAAGAAATGCCTTCGGAGTTCCTCATAACTTTCGAATACATTCAACCCGTCGAGAAAAAAATCGCACCCGAGGAACAATCCGAGGAGGAATAATTTGACATGAAAAATTCTGACAAAATCCTTTTCGTCGTCGCCTTGCTCGCCTGTGTCGGTAGTGTTGCCGCATACGTGATGCTTGCGCCCGAGCCGAAAAAATCCGTTGCCGCGACGCCGGCGAGCGGTGCCGTCGTTCCCGCGTGGAAAGATGCTCCCGTTTCCGCCGAAAAAACCGTTCCCGTCGCGTGGACTTCGCCCGCGCCCGATCTTGCGGAAGGTTGGAATTACGATCTTTTTTTTTTTTTTTTAATCAGCAGGGACACGAAGCAGAAAAAATATTTCGCAAAGGATCTTCCGCCGCCGCCCGAGGAAGTTTTCGGGCTTACGCTGAAATCTCTTACTCACCCGAAATTCCGTCTCGTCATCAGCGGGTATTCCGCGGGAACGAAACCGGTGCCCGAGCAAACTTCGCCCGGACGCTACGCCGCCGTGCTTACCGTTTCGGATATTTCCGGAAAACGTCCGGAACCGCAACAGCTCAATTTCGGACGTTCGACCTCGTCGCCGATCGTGTTGTCCGACATTACCGTCGGCGGCAAGCGCACGGTTTCTCTTACGCCCGAAGCGCCGATGACCATTCAGAATTCCAATGCCAAGCTCAAAACTTTCCGCATTCATCAGTGGAAAGATGCGACCGGCGCGTTTAAGGAATCGTTCGACGCCACCGTCATCGACGAGCGCGGACGCACGCCTCGCGAGTTTGTTATTTCCAATTCGCCCGTTGCCGACTCCAATCGCGCGGAAGCCGTCTTCACCGACGGGAACGCGGAATGGCTCTACAGCGAAACGCGTCTTCCCGGGAAGAAAGGCATCGCGCGCGAAATCGCTCGCCGAGATTCTTCCGATAAGCCGTTCAAATTCGTCGGGAACGGAAACGAAATTCGCATCGACGGAGATGTTTTCCGCATTAAAGGGCTTGACATTTCCGCTCAAGAAGCGAGAATTGAAAAACAATCTTCCGAAGTGGACAAGAAGACGAAAGCTCCGAAAATAACGGAACGCGTCCTCTCTCCGCAATAACGGGAAAAAGTAATTTCAGCACATACTCCAAGTATCCAATCCCCTTAATTCAACAACCTCTCACAACGAGAAATCGCCCCTCGCATGAATAAGCTCCTGCGCCTCCAAAATCTTGTTTCCTCAATCCTCGTCACGACTACGGTCGCGTCCGGCTTTGCCGCTCCCGCCGCTTTCGCCGAGGAGGGAACGGCTCCGCTCAACAACAACGCCGGTTCCGGCGTTCCCGCGCCCGCCGCATCGGAAGATACGGCTTTGGAGCGCGTCGTGAAACGCTACTCGGAAGTCTTCAAGGAAGTCGATGCCGTCCTGTTTAAGGCGGACGGCTACATCGCCGCCGGTCGCACGGCGGAAGCCCTTGCGCTTCTCGACGAAGCGGAATCCGCGCTCCCGGACAACGTCGCTTCCGTGCCGTTCCGCGATAAGATCTCCCTTATCCGCCAACGCGCCGTCGAACGCGACGCCGGCGGGAACGGCGCCGAAGTCGCCGCGGACATGATTGACGCCGCGCGCTACCGCAACCGCAACAACATTCTCGCGGCGGAACGCTATCTCGAAAGCGCGAGCAATAATCTTTCGCGGCATCGCCTCCCCGAGGCTATCGCCGACATCGAAAAAGCGCGTAACGTGCTTCCCGTGCTTCCCTCTACCGTCGCCGAGCAGGAACGCGTGACGCTTCTCCGCGCGCAGGTTTCCGGTGCGTATTTCCAGGACGCCATCACCAACCGTTCCCCGAAAGAAGCCGAATCCTATCTCAATGAGGTGCGCAACCTCCTCGGAGATAAACACCGCTTCTATCTCAATCTCAAAACCTATTTTGACGAATGGTGCAAAACGTCGGACGCCTACAACCCGCACACGCTGAACACTTCGCTCGAGCGTGACGAACGCGAGGCTTCTACGCTCCTCGCCAAAGCGCAGGCGCTTTACCTTTACGGCGATTATCAGGGCGCGCTTCGTTTCTACGACAACGTTCTGCTTTTCGATTCCAACAACACGGAAGCGAAAGCGATGAAGTTGAAAATCAACAACGTTCTCGCCAATCCCGCCGCTTACGAGCACTCCGTTACGCGCTCCACGCTTCTCAATTCCGCCAGCAACGCATGGGGACTTGCCCGCGCGTTCTCCGTCGAATCGAAAGCAACGGAAAAGAATCCCGACCAGGATCCGCTCAAGCTCAAGATGGATCGTCTGCTCATCACCGTTTCGTTGCGCAACGCCGATTTGCAGAGCGCGATTGATACGTTGAACGAGCTTGCCAAAAGCTACGACCCGACCGGTCGCGGGATCGACATCGTCATCGCCGAGGGCGTGAAAAACATTCAGGATCTTCCGCCGATCAGCCTTTCCATTCAGCGCCAGCCGCTGTCCAAGGTGCTCGACCTTATTCTCCGCCGCGCCAATTATTCCTACGATATCCGCGACGGGATCGTCGAAGTTCATCCCGCGATGGGCAACACGAATCTTCTCGAAGTCGAAATTCCCTCGACGAATGCGTTCGAAAAGATGAAAAAGTCCGTCAATCGCGCGACCGCCGCCGCTGCCGCCGCCGATGCGGGCGGGAGCGCCGATCCGTGGGGCGGAGCCGCCGCTACCGGAAGCTCCGAAATCGACGACACCGACATCCCGCGCCTTTATTTCCAGAAACGCGGCGTCAAGTTCGGTCCCGAAGATTCCATCACTTGCGACGAAAACGTTTTCGCCGTCGTGCACTCCGATCCGAAAGTCATCGACAAGATTCGCCGCACGATTCAAAAGCTCGACGAAGACTCCATCAAGCAGGTCAACATCGAAGCGAAATTCATCGAAGTTTCCGATACCGCCCTCCACGAAGTTACCGCCAACTGGCGTCTCTCCAAGAACGGCACGGTTCGCGCGGGAACGTATAATCGCGGCGCGAAAGAAGTTCACGACGTCGATACGGGAACGAAGAAAATTACGCTCACGGTTCCGCGCACTACGCAGACGGATGACGACGGGAACATCATTGAAGCCGGCGAGCCGGACGTCTACGAATACGACACGCCCGTGCCGTCCGTCAAAGGCTCGCTTTATTACGGCCCGTCCGGCATTTCCAATCCGGCGGACAGTCCGTTCGAAAGCGCTGTTCCGAGCTTCATGGGCAAGATCGGCACGCTCGACGATTACGACGTCTATCTGTTGCTGAACCTTCTCGACAACAAGGCGGGAGCGGACATTATGGCGGCTCCGAGCCTCACGGTCGAAACCGAGCAGCCCGCAGAAATCGAAATCGCGCAGTTGATCAACTTCCCGTCTTCCTACGATGATCCGCAGATGAGTGTTTCCTCCGGTTCTTCGTATTCTTCAAACGGAAATTGGAGCAGCGGCGGCGGCTCGGTTACGATCGCGCCGGCGGTTCCGCAGTTCGACCGCACGACTTCCGAGGAATTTGAAAAGGTCGGTATCGTCCTCAACGTCACGCCGACGGTCAACGCCGACAATTCCATCAAGCTCACGATTGATGACTTGAAGATTATGGAATTCGAAGGCTTCATGGACTACGGCGGAACGGCGGTCTCGATGGTCGGGTCCACGATCGTTACGATGCCGATGACGTATTACCAGCCGGTCTTCAACATCCGTCGCGTCAAGACTTCCGTCACGATTGCGGACGGCGCGACGATGGTCATCGGCGGTTTGATGCGCGAAGAAATCCGCACGGTCGAAGACAAAGTTCCGATTCTCGGCGACCTCCCGCTCATCGGTTCCGCGTTCCGCGGCACGAGCAAGGCGGTGCAGAAAAAGAACCTGCTCGTCTTCATCACCGGAAACTTGATTTCCCGCGGCGGTTCGACGGCGCTTTCCTCCTTCAAGGGAACGTCTCCGGCGGAAATCTACTCGAACCCGACGTTCATGAGCTCTGCGGGAACGCTTTATCGCGAATCCTCGCGCCCGACGGAATCGACCGGCGTAACCGGCGGTGCCGCCGATCCGAATGCGCCCGGCTCTGCCGGCTCGCTCTGAGCCTTGCGCGCAAAAAAAGCGTTCCCGCGGGATTCTGCGGGAACGCTTTTTTTGCGCGCGAAATTTTTTCAAATCGGAAGCCGAGGCACGGCGGCGAGGAGTGTTTTCGTGTATTCGGATTGCGGTGCGCCGTAGACTTCGTCGGGCGTTCCGCGTTCGACGATGCTTCCGCGATGCATCACGAGAACGTAATCGCAGAAATCTTCGACGACGGCGAGATCGTGCGCGATAAAAAGATACGCGATGTTTGTTTCGCGCTGAATTTCGCGAAGCAACGCGATAATTTGCGCCTGCACGGAAACGTCGAGCGCGGAAACGGGTTCGTCGCACACGATGAGCGCCGGCTTCACGGCGAGCGCGCGCGCGATGGCGATGCGCTGACGTTGCCCGCCGGAAAATTCGTGCGGATAGCGCATCGCGAGTTTTTCGTCGAGCCCGACGCGTGCGAGCAGTTGCGCGATTTCCTCGGCGCGTTCCCGCGCGGACATTTTCGGAAAATGAATTTCGAGCGGTTCGGAAAGAATGTCGAAAACGGTGCGGCGCGGGTTCAGCGAAGCGTAGGGATTTTGAAAAACCATCTGAATTTTTCGCCGTAGCGGGAGCGGCATTTTCGCCGTCGGGAAGCGCGAAATTTCATCGTTCCCGCAGAAAATTTTTCCGGAATCGATGCGTTGAAGCCGCAGAATCGCGCGCCCGAGCGTGGATTTCCCGCAACCGCTTTCGCCGACGAGCCCGACGGTTTTCCCTTGCGGAATTTCAAACGAAACATCGTTCACCGCCGTGAAAATTTCCTTTCCTCCGAATCCGAAAAATCCGCGCGTTCCCGTGCGGCGCACGAAATTCACGGAAACGTGTTCGACGCGGAGAACGGGCGCAGCATCGGCGAAATTTCGGTTTTTTTCGTTCATGGAAAACGGGGAGAAAATTTTCAGTCGGACGCTTTCAAAATTTCGTTCAGCGCGATCCACGCGGCGGCGGGAACGCATTCCGGGCGCGAGAGCGCATTCGCGCCGAACTGCGGGAGCGCGTCGAGCCACGCCTCGATTTTTTCCGCGGGAACGCCGGCGGCGCTCGCCGTTTTGCGCAGCGTCGAACCGAGTTGTTTGCGGCGGTAGATGAAAACTTCGCGAATGATGCGGCGCGTCGTTTTTTCGAAAAGTATCGGGCGTTCCCGCAGGCGCAGGTGAAGCAGACACGAATCCACTTTCGGCGGCGGGAAAAAACAGCGCGCGGGAACGCTGTGCCCGGGCGCGCGCGCGTAGGCGGCATCGAGAAAAACGGCGATTGCGCCGTAGTGTTTCGTGCCGGGCGCGGCGGTGAAGCGATCCGCCGCTTCCTGTTGAAGCATGAGCACGAGCGTTTGCGGGAGCGCGCCGCTTTCGAGCACGGCGTCCATCCACGGCGTGGAAATCGCGTAGGGCAGGTTGGCAACGATTTTGAACGGCGTTCCCGCCGGCAATTTTTTCGGAAGCGCGGCGAGCGGAAAATCCATCGCATCGCCCTCGAGCAGATCAAAAGTTTCCGCGTAATGCGGCGCGACGCGTTCCCGCAAATGCGCGGCGAGCACGGCATCGCGCTCAACGGCGAAAACGCGCGCTCCCGCTTGCAACAACGTCGTCGTGAGCGTGCCGAGCCCCGGACCGACTTCGACGACGACATCGCCCGCGCGCACCTCGGCGAGCTCGAGCGACTTGCGCACGATGTTTCCGTCCGTGAGAAAATTTTGCCCGAGCCATTTTTTCGGCGAATGCGAAAGTTCCGCGAGCAGCTCGCGCGTCGTGTTCAGATTGTAGGGTCCCGTGAGCATTTTTTTTCAGGCGATTTTGTTTGAGCGCGAAGCGGGTTTAACTTTTGCCAGCAAAAGCATTCCGGCGACGAAAAGAAGCGTGAGTGCGGCGATTCCCGCACGCGTGGAAAAAAGTCCGTCCTCGCCGGCGGGAAGCACGGCGGCGATTCCCGCGAGAATGAGCGGGCCGAGAATCGTCGAGCAACGCCCGATCATGCAATAAAAACCGAAGAACGAAACTTCGCGTCCGGCGGGAACGAGCGTGGCGAAAAACGAACGCGAAAGCGCTTGCACGCCGCCTTGCACCATACCGATGAGCGCGGCGAGTACGAACATCGGCGAAATTTCGATTCCGGCAAGCGCGAGCGTGTGCGTTCCCGCCGGCATCATCGCGCCGTAAAATGCGACGCCGACATAGAGCGAAAGCGCGGCGAAAAGAACGGGCTTCGCGCCGAAAATTTTTCCGAACCAACCGAAAATCATCGCGCAGGGCACGCCGAAAATTTGCACGATGAAGAGCGCGAGAAAAAGATCTTCGCGGGAAAATCCGAGCGCGTTCCCGTAGCGCACGGCGCTCGTGATGATGGTGTGCACGCCGTCGATGTAGCAAAAATAAGCGAGCATAAACCAGCGCACACGGCGTTCCCGCCAAAAGGCGATGCAGGTTTCGCGCAAGGCGGCAAACGCGGAACGCGTTCCCGCAGAAGTTTCGGCGGGAACGTGCGTTGCCGTTTCGCGTCGCGCAAGCAGCGGGGACGCAAAGACGAACCACCACGCCGCGCCGAACACGAACAGCGGCGCGTAGCCGTGTTCCGCGCTGAAAAATTTCGTCCACGCAAAAATTCCTCCGAGCAAAATCACGCCGCCGAGATAGCCCAGCGAAAATGAAATTCCGCTCACGACGTGGCGTTTCTCCGGCGTCGCAACGTCGAGCAACAGCGAATCGTAAAAAAGATTCGCTCCGAAAAATCCGATCGCCGCAGCAACGTAAATCAGCGACGCGTATTGCCATTGCCCCTCGCCGACGAGCGCGAGCGCCGCCATGCCGACGATTCCCGTTCCCGCGAGCGCGCGGAAAAATTTCATTCGCAAACCGCCGCGTTGCGCGATGACCGCGAGCAACGGCGAAAGCGCGGCAACGAGAATGCTCGCCGTCGCCAACGTGAGCGAATACCAAAACGTTTTTTCGCTCGGCGTCGGCAACGATGCACTCCAATGTTCGTTGAAAAGAATCGGGAACATCACGGCGAG
>CAVEBA010000032.1:0-14097 GCA_963613695.1 Sphaerochaetaceae bacterium | reverse complement strand
GAGAACGGAAAATTCTCACCTTAAATTTTTGCCTACGGCAAAAATCCGCACGATACTCCTAAACTCCTCAACCTTTTCAACTCCTCAACTTTTTTTTACTGGAAGTAATAGAAGTTTTTTAAGGGCTTGTTTTCTCTCACGGAGACACGGGGACACGGAGATTTAACCAAGAAAAAAAATCCGTGTTTCTCGGTGTCCATCCGTGGGCTAATCTTTTTTTTAATTCGCGTTCGACAGGCAGTTGTGAGAATCTTCCCGAAATCCTGTCATGGAAGACGTTTCAGAAGAGAACGAGGCGACAACGCCCGCGTGGAAACACCGGCTCGCGAATTGCGTAGGCTTGGCGTGTCTGCTTTCGGCGCTGACGATGCTGACGACGATTGTCGGCTGGAACGTTCCCGAGGAGCAGGAGGGCTGGCTCGAAGCGGGAACGCGCGGCACGGCGGCGTTGTTTTTCTTTCACGAGCTGTTGCAGATGATTTTTCGGCGAGAGCCGATTTTGCGGCGTCTCGCGCAACACTGGTTCGAGTGTCTGTTGGTGTTGCTTTCCGTGGTGATGGCGCTTGCCTATACGCCGCTGCACGCCGCGCTCGCGGGAACGTTCCCGCAAACATCGGCGCACACGCTCTCCGCGGCGTATTTCGCCGTGCTGAACGCGCTGATTTTGTGGACGCTCGTGCTGCGCGGAATCCGTTTTCGAAAAACATTTTTGAAAGGCTTGCCGCTGACGCCCGGGCGCGTGTTCATTTTGAGTTTCGTTCTTCTCATCGTCGCGGGAACGCTTTTGCTGAAAACGCCGAACGCGAGCACTTACGGAATTTCGTGGTGCGATGCGCTTTTTCTTTCGACGAGCGCGGTCTGCGTGACGGGCTTGGCGCCGTTCGACATCGCGTTGGAGCTGACGTTTCACGGGCAGTGCATCGTGTTGATTTTGTTGCAGCTCGGCGGGCTCGGCGTCATGTCCATCACGTATTTTTTTGCCTACTTTTTTGCGGGCGGGCTTTCGCTGAAAAACCGTTTTGATTTTCAAGATCTTTTCAGCGAAGAAAACATCGGGCAAATCGGCACCGTGCTCGCGGTAATCGTCGGCTTCACCATCACGGCGGAAGCGGTCGGCGCGGCGTTCATTTATTTTTCCTCGGCGGATTTGCTTGAAGCGGCGGAGCGCCCGGTGTTTTTCGCGGTGTTTCACTCGATTTCCGCTTTCTGCAATGCAGGGCTTTCCTGCGTTCCCGGAGCGATGACGGATCCGCGACTGTGCGGGAACATGGCGATGATTTCCTCGGTTTTCACGATGAGTCTCATCGGCGGGCTCGGCTTTCCCGTCATCAAAAATTTCTGGATGTTTTTCACGGACAAATTGCGCGCGCGGCTTCGAAAAAGAAAAGCGGAACGCGTTCCCGTGCGGCTCACGACGCATACGAAAATCGTGCTCGCCGCAACGTTCGGAATTTTTGCGTTCGGGTTCGTTGCGTTTTTCCTGCTGGATTGGGCGGGCGGCACGGAATCGCTGCGCCGCGCGTTTTTCCTCGCGGGAACGTCGCGCACGGCGGGATTTGACATTGCGCCGACGGGTGAGCTTTCGTCGGCGGCAAAAATGTTGCTCATGGTGCTGATGTTCATCGGCGGAAGTCCTTTTTCCACGGCGGGCGGCATCAAAACGACAACGTTTGTCGTCGCGTTGCTTTCGTTGCGGCAGTTTGTGCTCGGTCGGCGCGACCTTGAAGTTTTCGGGCGTCGGCTGAACAGCGATGTCGCCAATCAGGCGCTGGCAATCGTGCTTGTCGGAATGATTATGGTTTTCGTCGTTGCGACAACGCTCTGCGCGTTGCATCCGAATATTTCGTTTGAAGATTTGCTCTTCGAAGCGGTTTCCGCATTCGGCACGGTCGGGCTTTCCAGCGGCGCGACCGCGCAGCTCGGCGATCCCGCGAAATACGTGCTCACGGCGGCAATGTTCATCGGTCGTATCGGCGTGCTTCTCTTCATCACTTCGTTCCTGCCGCGCCGCCGAACGCCGGTCGCCGCGCGTTTCCCGGAGACCACGATTGTCCTTTCCTAAAAAAACCGTTCCCGCGCCATGTTTTCCGTTGATTTAATATCGTTTGCCGCGATTTTGCTCGCTTGCGCAATTGCCTTCGGGCTACTCGTTTGGGGCTACTACGACCGCCGCGAACGCCTGCTGAACGACCACCGCCGCCACCTCACGGTTTTTCACTGCATTCGTTGCGGGAAAGTTTATTCCCGCGCCCGCCGCCGCGAAATTTCCGTTTGCCCGCATTGCGGTTTCAAAAATACACGACTGAAATTCTGAGCAGTTGTGGAGTTGAAAAGGTTGAGGAGTTGAGGAGTATCGTGCGGATTTTTGCCGTTGGCAAAAATGAAGTAACAACTCTCCCGCGAAGCGGGAATCAACAGGCGCAAAGCGCCGAATCAACTCCTCAACTCCTCAACTTTTTTCGCGGGAACGCGAAAAATTTCTACTGGAAGTAATAGAAGTTTTTTTAAGGGCTTTTGGTTTTTATCCACGAATTTCACTGATTTCACGAATTTTTTGTCTTCGAGCTCTTCGTGGTTCTTCGTGGTTCAAACCCAAGAAAAAAATCCGTGTTTCTCGGTGTTTATCCGTGGGCTAAGACGTTCTCGCGGGAACGCGGCTTTCGGATCCCGCCGCGAAGCGATTTCCAAATTTCAATTTGCCCGGGGCTGCGCAGAACGTTTTAATCGGGCGAATTATGGAAATTTGGTTCAATCCGGCAAAAGAATTGGATACGCTCCTGCGCAAAGTCGCGGGAACGACCGAGGGTTTTACAAAGGATTTTTCTCCGGAAATGCGCCCTGCCGATCCCCGCTTCGGGGATTATCAGGCAAACGGAATTCTCGCCGAGGCGAAACGCGCGAAAACGAATCCGCGCGCGCTCGCGGGAACGCTCGTCGATGCGCTTAAAAATTCCGGCGAGCTCGACGATGCGCTCGTCGAAATTTCAATCGCGGGACCGGGCTTCATCAATTTTCGTCTCACGCCGGCGTTTCTCGCGCAGTGGCTCGTTCGCTATCGCGGCGCGGAAGATTTGCACGCGTCCGCAGAATCCGCCTATCGCGGGAAAAAAGTCGTCATCGACTATCCGTCGGCAAACACGGCAAAACAAATGCACGTGGGGCACCTGCGCATCATGGACATCGGCGAATCCATCGCGCGGTTGCTCGCGTTTTGCGGCGCGGATCTTGTCCGCGACAATCATATCGGCGACTGGGGAACGAATTTCGGCGTGCTCATTTTTGAAATTAAGCGGAAAAATTTCGCGTTCCCGGACGATGACGAAACCGCGCTCGAGCAGCTCGAAGAACTTTACAAATCCGGAACCGCGTTCACGAAAGAAAATCCGGAAGCGCTCGACGCCGCGCGCGCGGAGCTCGTCAAACTCCAACAAGGCGATCCCGCGAATCTCGCGCTCTGGGAACGCATCGTGCGCGTCTCCAATGCCGCCTGCGAAAAAATTTACGCCGTTTTCGGCGTGAAGCCCGACGTTACGCTCGGCGAAAGTTTTTACCGCGACAAAGTCGGCAGAATCTACAAAGAATTGACCGAATGCGGGATCGCCGAGGAAGACGACGGCGCGCTCATCGTTTGGAACGATGACGATCCGCGCTACTCGCGACACAACGAAAACGCCGCGCCGTTTATCGTGCGCAAAAAAGACGGCGGTTCGAACTACGCGTCGACCGACCTCGCGACGCTGCTCTACCGCGTCGAACATTTTCACGCGGACGAAATCGTCTACGTCACCGACGACCGCCAGTGCGACCATTTTCGCATGCTTTTCCTCACGGCGGCGCGTTGGTTCAAATGCAAAGGCTACACGCTTCCGTCGTTGCGCCACGTTTCTTTCGGAAAAATTCTCGGCGGGAACGGCAAACCGCTGAAAACAAAGGAAGGCGGAACGATTCGGCTCAAAGCGCTCGTCGCCGAAGCCGTCGAACGCGCGTTCGCGATTGTTTCCGAAAAAAATCCCGATCTTCCCGAAGCCGAGCGCCGCAAAATTGCGGAAACGATCGGCGTTGCGGCGATTCGCTACGTCGATTTGATGTCGAATCGCACGGGCGATTACATGTTTGCGTGGGATCGCCTGCTCGCGTTCGAAGGCAACACCGCGCCCTATCTGCTTTACGCGGTCGCGCGCATTCGAAGCGTTTTCCGCAAGGCGGGAACGACACTCGAAGACGCTTCCGCCGGGAACGAAATTCTCGTTCCCGCGACGCCCGCAGAAATCGCGCTCGCGAAAAAACTTCTCGGCTTTTCCTCCGCCGTGCAAATCGCTTGCGAAGAGCTGAAACCGCACCACATCTGCGGCTATCTCTTCGATCTCGCGGGAGCGTTTTCCTCGTTCTACAACGCGGACAAAGTCATGACGGACGATCCCGACGTGCGCGCCCTGCGCTTGCGTCTCTGCGCGCGCACCTGCACGATTCTCGAAACCGGCTTGCGACTGCTCGGCATCGAACCGCTCGAGCGCATGTGAGCGCTCCGCGCAAAAAAAAGCGTTCCCGCGCGGGAACGCTTTTTTTATCAACCGACTTCGAAATCGGAATTTTCGTTTTTGGTCGGTTTTTTGATGAGCTTGCGTTTGGCGGAAGGTTTTTTCTCCGCTTTCGGTTTTGCTTCGCGCGGCGGGAACTCCCACGCGAGCTTTCCGCTCGAACGCAACACGAGGAACGCGTCGAACTTGCGTTTTGTTTTGTTTGACGTGAAACCTTTGAGCAAGTCCGTTTTCTTGTCGCGCAAAAGTTTTTCGACCTGCTCGCGCGGAATGTCCAAGCCGAGCAGTTTTTTCTTCATCGAAAACGGCTGAAGTTTTTTTGCTTCTTTGGGCAACTCGGCGGGATTCGTCGCGTAGCCGTTCGGCGTCTCATACACTTTGCACTGCGTGACGGGATCGATGCCGACGACGGGCGCGACGGAGAAATCCACGGGAACGGAATTTTCTTCTTCGCCCTCGCGCGGCGGGAACACGAACGTCGTTCGCAAAAGCCCGCTTTCGTTTTTCTCGAGACGAAGCGTTGCCGTGAAATTTTTCCCGAAGCGGGATTTGAAATCCGAGAACGGACCGATTTCGCGTTTTTCGAGCAAGGTTGCGAGCTCTTCGAGCGTGATGCTGTGCCCGCTCGCATTTTTATACACGGCGAGCGCGGGAAATTCGCGACCGTTCCCGACCTTGACGTCGTCCTGCGAACGGAACATGCGGTAATTTTCGATCAGCGGCAATCCGTCGGTCGGCGAGATGACGGCGGTTTCCGTCCACTGATCGTCGCTCCCGCCGCTGTTCACGCCGTCCACGATTTGGCGCGTGAGCGCGACGATTCCCTGCATAAAATCTTTTCGGGAAAGTTTTCCCTCGGAGACTTGGCGCAGTTTGTATTCCCAATCGCCGGTCATCGCCGGACTGGTCAGATAATCCACACCTGCGACTTTGAGAAACGCGATGAGCTGCTCCGCCTTTACGGTCGGCACGAGCTCTCGGTTAGCGCGTTCGATGTATTTTGTGCGGATAAGGTGATCGATGATTCCGGCGCGCGTGGCAGGAGTGCCGAGCCCGCGTTCTTTCATCGCTTCGGCGAGTTCTTCGTCCTCGACGAATTTTCCCGCGCTTTCCATCGCGGCGAGCAAAGTGGCTTCGGTGTAGCGCGCGGGCGGCTTTGTCGCTTCTTCCTGCAATTGCAGTTCGTTGACGTTTGCGTTCCCGTTGTCGGATTCGCTGAGCGGCGGGAGCGCGTCTTCGGGAGCGCCCTCGTCCTTGCCGTAAACTTCTTTCCAGCCCGGCGTAACGAGCACTTTTCCCTCGGTCTTAAATCTGTGCGTTCCCGCGAGCTCGGTGATGCGCGTCGTCACGTCGAATTCCGCCGGCGGATAAAACACGGCGATAAAACGGCGAACGACCATTTCGTAAATTTTCGCTTCGTCCGGCGGGAGCGGCGTGGCGGGCGGCTGATCCGTGGGAATGATCGCGAAGTGATCGCTCACTTCCGCGTTGTTGAAAATTCGGCGATTCGGGCGCACCCAACCGTTTTCCGCGGCGCGCGCGGCAAACGCTCCGAAGGGCGTGGAATCGAGCGCTTTCAGCGTGCGAAGACACGTCGGAATGTAGTCCTCGGGCAAAGCGCGGGAATCCGTGCGCGGATACGTTGTCGCCTTGTATTTTTCGTAAAGTGCCTGCGCGATTTGCAACGTCTTAGTCGCGGGAAAACCGAAACGCTTGTTCGCCTCGCGTTGCAAAGTCGTAAGATCGTAAAGACGTTGGCAAATTTCCGTCGTGCGCTTTTTTTCTTCGGAAACCGTTCCCGTCGGGCAAGCGCGGCATTCGGCGAGCACGCGTTCGGCGGTTGCTTTGTCCCAAATGCGATCGGCGCGGTCGTCCGCATTTTCCGGCGTTTCGCCTTTTGCGGGCTTTTTGTAATCGGGGCGTTGATACAATCCCTCATACGTTCCCGCGGTGATGCCGAATTCCGCCGCAAGCCGCCAATATCCTTTCGGCGTAAAATTGCGAATGTCGAGTTCGCGCTGAACGATGAGCGAAAGCGTCGGCGTTTGCACGCGGCCGACGGTGGCGACCTGCCCCGCTCCCGCAGGAGACGTGCGAAGCGTAACCGCGCGCGTCCCGTTCATGCCGATGAGCCAGTCGGACTCCGAGCGGCAACGCGCCGCCGCGCACAAGTTCGCCATTTCCGATCCCTCGCGCAAATGTTGCACGCCCTCGCGAATCGCGGACGGCGTCATGCTCGTGAGCCAAAGTCGCTTCACGGGCAACTTGCTTCCCGCGAGCTCATAAATATACGCGAAAATGAGCTCGCCCTCGCGCCCGGCGTCGCAACCGTTGACCACGAGCCCGACGTCTTTCCGCGCCATCAGTTTTTTCAGTTTGAGGAACTGATCCTTGGCGCCTTTTTCTCGAGACGGCTTGATTTTGAAATTTTCGGGAACGATCGGAAGCGTTTTTCTCGACCAACGTTTGAATTTGGGATCGTAGTCTTCCGGCTCGCACAACTCGACGAGATGCCCCACTGCGGACGAAATCACAAACTCGTCGTTCTCGAAAACGTCTCCCTGCGCGGGCACTTTCACGACCTTCGCAATGTCTTTTGCGACGGAAGGTTTCTCGGCAATAATCAGTGTCTTCATTATAAATGTTCGTTGCGTTTTGAATTTTTACGACGCGCTTGGCAAGAATAATTTCTTTTTCAAAAAATTCGAGCGCTCTGTGCACCGCGCAAAAATTCGCTTCGGGAACGCCCGTAATTCAAAATTGCGTTCCCGCGCGGCAAATGCTCTAATCACTCCTTTCCCATTTTCCGAATCCTCAGAACTTAAAAAAAAATAAATCTCTGCACATGAGACATTTTCTGAAAGAAACAGATTTGAGCGTCGAAGAAGCGGCGCAGGTTTTTGAACTCGCCGCCGCGCTCAAAGCCGGTCGCGGGAACGCCGATACGCCCGTGCCGCTCGCCGGGCAATCGTGGGGACTTCTTTTTTTCAAAAAATCCACACGCACGCGCGTTTCGTTTCAAGTCGGCGTGAACGAGCTCGGCGGCAATCCCGTCATGCTCAACGCCGATGACATGCAGCTCTCCCGCGGCGAAACGCCCGAGGACACCGCGCGCGTGCTCTCGCGCTATCTGCACGGCATGGTGATTCGTTGCCACGAACACGCGTTGCTCGAAACGTTTGTCAAATGCGGCACGATCCCCATCGTCAACGCGCTTTCGGATTTTCTCCACCCGTGCCAGTTCTACACGGACATGTTCACGCTCGCCGAACGTTGGAGCCGCGGCGATCCGAAAAAAATGGGCGAATGCCTGCGCGGGCGAAAAATCGTTTTCATCGGCGACACGGCGTGCAACATGGGCAACACGTTTGCGCTCGGTTGCGTGCATTTGGGCATGGAAGTCGTGCTCTGCGGTCCCGCCGGCTACGAGCCGCACGCAGAGCTTTACGCGCAATTCAAAGCCGACGGATTGAAACCGAATTTCACGTTCACGACCGATCCCGAAATTGCCGCAAAAGACGCGGACGTGCTCTACACCGATGTCTGGGTGAGCATGGGAATGGAAGAAGAAAAAGAACGCCGTCTGCGCGAATTTCGTCCGTATCAAGTCAACGAACACCTCATGTCGCTCGCGAAGAAAGACGCGTATTTTATGCACTGCCTTCCCGCGCACATCGGCGAAGAAGTTTCCGAGGGCGTGCTCAACGGTCCGCGAAGCATCATTTTCGACGAAGCCGAAAATCGTCTCCACACGCAGAAAGCGATTCTCGCGTTTCTCGCTCGCGAAAACGCCGGAAACAAACGCGAACCGTTCCCGCGCGCGCTCGGCGCTTAGTTTTTTCTACGCGCCGGCGGGGAAAAAGTTTTTCAGTTCGCGCGTTTTTTCCAATCAAGAACGAGCGACGGCGGCGTTGACGGCGTTCCCGCGCAAACGTATTCCACGCGGATCGTGTGCGTTCCCGCGGCAAGGCGAACGCCGCGCGTGCCTTTCGGTTTTTCCGTGCCGAGATTCATAAACGAATCCGCGAGCTCGCCCGCAACGTAGTCTTTATCGGCGTCCACGAGTTGCGCATCGTAAAGATGCACGAAGGCGCGACTGCCCTTTGCGGCATCGGTTCGAAGCGTGAACACGTATTCGCCCGTCTCGGGAACGCTGATTGTGCCTTCGAAAAGAACGCCGCGCGCGCCGCGTCCGTCGACAAACGTTTTCGGCAAAAGATTTTCGCCGCGCTTTGCGGAAAATTTTTCCGTCGCCACGGCTTTCAAGTGAGTTTGGCGAAAATCCGGCACCCACGGGAACGGTTTTTTCGCGGAGAAAAATTTGCACGTTCCCGCGATTGTGTCGGCGGGCGTCGAAACGCCGTCGAGCGCGGGAACGGGATTTTTTTCAAAGAAAACTTTTTGCGAAAAATCAAGTCCGCGCGTGTAGCTTTGCGGATCCTTGCCGTCGAACGCGCGGCGGGAACGCAACGCTTTCTCGCGAAACTTTTTCTGCATCGCTTCGCCGAAACCCGGCGTTCCCGCGAGATTTTTCTTTTCCTGCGGATCTTTCAGCGTGTCGTAAATTTCGAAAACGACGGCGCCGTTGCCGGAAAATTTCGAGTGCTCGTTGAGATTGCGCGCGAGTCCTTTGTAGCCGTCAACCCAGACGATAAGCTGATTCCTCCGCGAAACGCCGCGATGCGCCGGCAAGAAATCGCCGCGGGAAGACGCGTTCCCGCCGAAAGAATATTCGCAATAAATTTGACCCGGGAACTGCTCGCCGACGCCCGTGAGCATCGGCAAAAGCGAAACGCCGTCAGAGCGCGAGGGAATTTCCGCGCCGGCAACATCGGCAAGCGTCGCCATCCAGTCCTGAAACTGCGACGGCGCGGTGCAAAGTTTTTTCTTGGGCAAACGCGCGGGCCAACGCACGATTGCGGGAACGCGCATTCCGCCCTCGAAGCAGTCGCGTTTGATGCCGTCCATCATGCCGTAGGATTTGAAAAATGAGGGATCCTGCGCAGGCGACGCTGTGGCGAAAAATCCGTTCGCGCTCGCATCGTTGCCGGGTTCTTCGTGCGGTCCGTTGTCGGAAGTGAAAACGACGAGCGTGTCATCGTCGATTTTCAAATCTTTGAGCAAGCGAAAAATGTCGCTCATCGCATCGTCCACGCGGCGAATCATCGTAGAGTGGCGCCGCGCGGCATCGGTCGCGAATTTTTTGTTATCGGGGTGAATGTAGGAATCGGGCGCGCCGAGCTTGGGCGCGGCGGTGTTCACGGTGCCGTCCTTTGTCCATTGCACGCCGCCGCGCAGACCGCCGCCGGCGGGATACGCGCAATTCGGCACGCGCAATGAACCGTGCGGCGCAGGATAAGCGAGGAAAAGGAAAAACGGACGGCGCGGCGCGGCTTTTTTTTGCTGCACAATCCAATCCTTGGCGCGCGCGGTGAAAAGATCTGTCGAATAGGCGTTCCCGTTTTTGAGCTTTGCGGAAACGTCCGTTTCATTTTCCCAAACGAAGCGTCCGCTGTTTGCGGGATAGTGAAAATGCCCCGCCATGTGGTCGAACACGCCGTAAAAATAATCGAATCCGCGTTCCCGCGGGCGTCCGTAGCCCGTCGCGGCGGTCGAACCGTTCCCGACGCCGCCGATTCCCCATTTGCCGATTGCGGCGGTGGCGTAGCCGGCTTCGCGCAAGACCGAGCCGAGCGTGTGCACGTCGGCAATCGGCGTATCGAACGTATTGTCGCGCACCTGCCGCGTGTGCCCTTGATGCACGCCGGTCATCAGCGATGCGCGCGCGGGAGCGCTCACGGGACACGCCGTGTAGTGGCGCGCGAGCAGCACGCCCTCTTTCGCCATTTTGTCGAGCGCGGGCGTGTTGAAACGATTTTTGCGTTCGCGGTTTCCGAATTTTTCGCCGTAATTCCAGTTGCAATCGAGATCGCCCCAGCCCATGTCGTCCACGAGCACGAAAATAACGTTCGGGCGAGCGCCGGCGGCGGCATTTTCTGCGGCGAGCGCGGAAAGGGAAATTTGCGGGAGCACGAACGGCGCGGTGGCACACGCAAACGATGCGCGGCGGAGCAGTTTCTTCGGGGAGATCATACGCGAGAAAATTTAACCGCTCGCCCCGTTTTTGCAATCAAACAAAAAAACGTGCTCGGCGCATCACGCGTTCCCGCGATGCTTTTTCCGACAGGCGGAACAGGAACAACCGTCGCCGTGCAGAAGCGAATCCTCGTGCGGAAGCAATTCGTTCCCGCGTGGCTTGCGAAACGTTTCCGGCGCGTTCGGATCCGTTCCCGCAGTCTTGTGATAAACACCCGTCGCGGGATCGCGTTCGTATTTCGTGAAACCGCGCGCGGAAAGATATTTTTCGTCCGTCGTGCGGCGTTTCATTTCGCCCTCGGAATACTGCACGACCAATCCCGGCGGAGAAAAAACACGCCGCAACGGCGCGCCCGTAAGCGGGTGCTTCGTGAGCGGAGCATCGTTCACGCCCTGCTCGATTTCGAGCCGAGCGCCCTCGCTCCCGTCCGGATTGACAACGACGTAAATAAAAGTCGGCATGGCGAAAAAAAATTGCGGAAACGGAAATCCTTTTTTTTCGATTTCAGAAATATTGAGAAGTGCGATCGAGACTGCGGTAATTGATTGCTTCGAGCAAATGCGCCGTCTCAATCGCGGGCGTTCCCGCGAGGTCGGCGATTGTCCGCGCGACTTTCAAAACGCGGTCGTAAGCGCGCGCCGAAAGCCCGAGTCGCTCCATCGCGCGTTGAAGAATCAGCCCTTGCTCCGATGTCAGCGCACAAACTTCGCGCAACTGTTTCGAGGACATTTGCGCATTGCAACGCAACGACGTTCCCGCGAAACGGCGGCTTTGCACGGCGCGCGCGGCAACGATGCGTTCCCGCATCACGGCGGAGCTTTCGCCGGGCGCGGCGGTGCGCAGCTCATCAATCGAAAGCGCGGGAGCTTCGACGTGAATGTCGATGCGGTCGAGCAACGGCCCGGAAAGGCGCGAGCGGTAGCGCTGAATTTGCACGGGCGAGCAACGGCATTGCCGCGATTTGTCGCCGAGATATCCGCACGGACACGGATTCATCGCCGCGACGAGCATGAAGCGACTCGGCAACGTGATTTTTCCCGCCGCGCGGGAAATGCTGACTTCGCCGTCTTCCAGCGGTTGGCGCATCACTTCGAGCGCCGAGCGCTTAAACTCCGGAAACTCATCGAGAAAAAGCACACCGTTGTGCGCGAGCGAAATTTCGCCCGGTCCGGGAACGCTCCCGCCGCCAATCAGCCCGACGTCGGAAATCGTATGATGCGGGCTTCTGAACGGGCGCGAGAAAAAACGATTTTCCTCCGAAAGCGAAATTCCCGCCGCCGAGTGAATCCCGAGAATTTCCAAAAATTCGTCGAGCGTCGGCTCCGGAAGAATCGTCGGAATGCGCTTGGCGATCATGCTTTTCCCGGAACCCGGAGAACCGATCATGAGAATGTTGTGCCCGCCGGCAACGGCGACTTCCACCGCGCGCCGCACCTGCGTTTGCCCTTTCACTTCGGAAAAATCAACGCCGAACGCGTTCCCGCGGGAACGGAACGGACTTTTCTCCGCCGTGAGCGGAGCAAGCGGCAACGTTCCGTTGAGAAAATTCACGCAGTCCGCAAGCGATTCGACCGGATAAACGCGCACGCCCTCGACGAGCGCCGCCTCTTCGGCAGATTTTCGCGGAAGAATCAAATCCCGTTTTTCCCGCCGCGCCAACAGCGCCAGCGAAACCCCACCGCGCACCGGACGCACGTTCCCGTTCAAGCTCAGCTCGCCCGCAATCACAAAATTTTCCAGCCGGGAAAATTCCATTTGCCGCGACGTCGCCAAAATCGAAAGCGCAATCGGCAAATCGTAAATCGGCCCCTCCTTGCGCAAATCTCCCGGCGCGAGATTGATGACCGTGCGCGTGTCCGTCAGCGAAAATCCGCCGTTCATCAGCGCCGCCGTCACGCGCTCCGTCGATTCCTTGACCGCCGCATCGGGCAAACCGACCACGCGAATTCCGGGATCGCCGTGAAGCCCGGACTTCATCTCGATCTGAACGGGAACGGCTTCGACACCGACCAACGCGCCGGAATGGACAATCACAAACATGCCGGCAATAAATCAGAACTCGCCGAATTTTGGAATGAGAAAAGCTTTACCGGGAAAGTCGCCGACCGGTTGGCTGGTCGACTGGTGAACTGGTTGACTGGTGAAGTGTGATTTTTGCCCGTGGCAAAAACAGACTTCTTCCTAATTTCTAATTCCTAATTCCTAATTTTTTTCTTAATTCGCGAAACGGAAGAGCGCGACATCGCCGTCCTTGAAAAGATAATCTTTTCCCTCGAGTCGATATTTTCCGCTTTCGCGAGCGGCGGCAACGGAGCCGGCGGCGACGAGATCGTCGTAAGAAACGACTTCCGCCTTGATGAATCCTTTTTCAAAATCCGTGTGAATCACGCCTGCGCACTGCGGCGCCGTCATTCCTTTTTTGAACGTCCACGCTTTCGCTTCCTTTTCGCCCGCCGTGAAATACGAAGCGAGCCCGAGCAAATCGTAGCTTTGGCGAATGAGCTGAGAAACGCCGCTGTCGGCAACGCCGAGGCTTTCCAAAAATTCCTTGCCCTCTTCCGGTGACAAATCGCAAAGCTCCGCCTCGACTTGCGCACAAATTACGCAGACGCGCGCGTCATGGTTTTTCGCCACGTAATCGCGCACCGCCGCGACATAGCGATTTTTTTCCGGTTCGGCGAGACTGCCCTCGTCCACGTTGCACGCGTAAAGCACGGGCTTCGTCGTGAGCAGGAAAAAACCTTTCATGCGCGCGCGATCGTCGTCGTTTGCCGACGGGAGCGTCGCGGCGGGTTTGCCCTCGTTCAAGTGCGGAATAAGGCGGTTCAAAAGCTCGACGTTCGCCGCGGCTTCCTTGTCCTGCCCTTTGACTTTTTTCAAATTTCGATCGAGTTGCGTTTCGCAAGATTGCAAGTCGGCAAGCACAAGCTCCGTTGTGATGACTTCGATGTCGCGCACGGGATCGACGCTTCCCATGTTGTGAATGACATCGTCGTCGTCAAAACAGCGAACAACGTGCACAATGGCGTCCACTTCGCGAATATTGGACAAAAATTTGTTGCCGAGGCCCTCGCCCTTGGACGCTCCCGCGACAAGTCCCGCGATGTCCACGAACTCGATGACCGCGGGAACGATAACGTTCGTCTTCGCGATTTTCGCGAGCGGCGCCAAACGTTCGTCCGGCACTTCGACGATGCCGACGTTCGGCTCAATCGTGCAAAACGGATAATTCGCCGCCTCGGCGTTACGGGAACGCGTCAGCGCGTTGAAGAGCGTGCTTTTGCCGACATTCGGCAGACCGACGATACCTGCTTGAAGCATAATAAAAATTTTCGAAAAAGTTGAAGCGGGAATTAAACGCCAAGTGCCGAAGTTTTGAAATCAAAAACGATTTTGCCTGCGGCAAAAAAAGTTGAGGAGTTGAAAAAGTTGAGGAGTTGAAAAGGTTGAGGAGTTTAGAAG
>CAVEBA010000031.1:10575-14123 GCA_963613695.1 Sphaerochaetaceae bacterium | reverse complement strand
CGCTTCGCGCCAAAGCTTTTACTTCTATTACTTCCAGTTAAAGCGCGGACGTGAACGTCTTGCCGACAAATTGACAAGCGGGCGGGAACGTGGTTTGATTGCGAAAGCAATGGACAAAGTTCTCAAACTCATTATGGAGGGCGAACAGCTTTCGACCGAGCAAATGGCGCGAATCCTCGAACTCACGCCCGCCGAAGTCGAAGCCCGGCTCGCTCAGCTCAAGGAAGAAAAAATTCTGCTCGGTTGGCGCCCGGTGTTGAATCCCTCGTTTGACGAAGAAACGCGCGTTCGCGCCGTCATCGAGCTGAAAGTTTCGCCGGACGTGAGCGGCGGTTTTGACCGCGTTGCCGAGCGCATCAGCCAGTTTGACCAAGTCGAGAGCTGCTACCTGATGTCGGGCGCGTATGATTTGCTCGTCATCGTGAACGCGGACAATCTCTACAAAGTCGCGAATTTCGTGCACAATCGCCTTGCGCGCATTGCGGGTGTGCTTTCCACGGGAACGCACTTCATGCTCCGCGCCTACAAGGAATCGGGCTTCGCAATTGCCGCGCCGGAAAAACCGGAACGCCCCGCAGTTTCACAATAACGGATAGCTGATAACTGATAACGGATAACTGATAGCGGATAACTTCGGAATATGAGTTTGCTTAGAGAAAAATCCGAAAATTTCGCGATTCGAGCCGTTCGTCTTTATCGTTATCTGTCGATTCGCAAGCGGGAAGACGTTCTGTCGAAACAGTTGTTGCGAAGTGCAACAAGTATCGGCGCAAACGTCCGTGAAGCGACAAACGCACAAAGCAAAAAAGATTTTTTATCCAAGTTGAACATCGCACTCAAAGAAGCGAACGAAACGCAATATTGGCTGGAACTTCTTTTTAAGGGAGGAATCCTTTCTCAAAAGGAATTTGATTCCGTTTATCCGGAATGCACGGAGATTGCGAAAATTCTTTCCGCCTCCGTAAAAACCGTCAAAAAAAATATCTGAACCGCCGGCACTTATCCGTTATCAGTTATCAGCTATCAACTATCAGTTAAAAAAATGAGAGATTTTCTTGCTTCACATGTTCGCACGATGCCTAAATCGGGCATTCGTGATTTTTTCGCGATTGTTTCGCAGATGAAGGACGCCGTTTCGCTCGGCATCGGCGAACCGGATTTTGTTACGCCGTTCAACATTCGCGATGCCGCCATTTCCGCGCTTGAACGCGGGCACACGAGCTACACGGACAATCGCGGGCTCATTGCGTTGCGCAAGGAAATTTCCAAATACGTCGCCGCAAATTACGGCGCGGAATACAATCCGGAAACGGAAATCATCACGACCGTCGGCGTTTCCGAAGCGCTCGACGCCGTGCTTCGCGCGATTCTCAATCCCGGCGACAAAGTCATTTACCACGAGCCCTGTTACGTGTCCTATTGCCCGTCGATCAAGCTCTGCCACGCGGAAGCGATCGCCGTCGAAACGAAAGCGGAAGACGAATTTGCGATTACGATCGACGCGTTGCGCAAGGCTTGGCAACCCGGCGTGAAAGCCTTGCTCATCAACTTCCCGACGAATCCGACCGGCGGCACCGCCTCGCGGGAACTGCTCGAGGAAATCGCAAAATTCGCCGTCGAAAAAGACATGCTCGTCATTTCCGACGAAATTTATTCCGAGCTCACGTTTGACGGGCAACACACTTCGATTATTTCGCTTCCGGGAATGCGGGAACGCACCGTTTTCCTGCACGGATTTTCCAAAGCCTACGCGATGACGGGTTTCCGCGTGGGCTACGCGTGCGGTCCCGCGGACATCATCGACGGGATTCTCAAAATTCACCAATACGGCATTTTGTGCGCGCCGATTATTTCGCAGGAAGCCGCGATTGAAGCGCTCCGCAACGGACGCTCGGCGATGCTCGAAATGCGGGAAAAATACCGCGAACGCCGCAACTTCATCGTGCGCCGCTTCAACGAGCTCGGGCTGAAATGCCATTCGCCGCGCGGCTCATTTTACGCGTTCCCGGACATCACTTCGACCGGACTTTCGTCGATGGATTTTGCAAAAGGATTGCTCAACGCAGAACGCGTCGCAATGGTGCCGGGAACGGCGTTCGGGAAATGCGGCGACGGATTTTGCCGCGCGAGTTTTTCAACGTCTTACGCGAACATCGACGAAGCCTGCACGCGCATCGGACGCTATCTGAAAACGCTGAAACGCTAAGCCCGCCGAATTCGCGACGCGCATGAAATTTTCCCGCACGGTCATCGAACGCATGGCGGTCGAGCTTCCCGACGAAGTCTGGACCTCCGATTTTCTCGAAGAAAAACTCGCGCCCGTTTATTCGCGTCTCGGGCTTCCGCAGGGGCGATTGGAACTGATGACCGGCATACGGGAACGCCGTTTTTGGAGTCGCCCTATTCGCCCGTCCGAAGCGTCTGCGCTCGCGGGGAAAAAAGCGATGCTCGCCGCGGGAACGCGCCCGGAAGACATCGATTTGCTGATTCACGCCGCCGTGTGCCGCGACCGGCTCGAACCCTCGACCGCCGCCTACGTGCACGGATTGCTCGGGCTTTCGCCGCGCACGATGATTTTTGACGTCTCCAACGCGTGTCTCGGATTTTTGAACGCGATCGTCGTCGCCGCATCCATGATTGAGAGCGGGCAAATCCGCCGCGCGCTCGTCTGCTCCGGCGAAAACGGACGTCCGCTCGTCGAAAACACAATCGCCAAGCTCAACGCCGATCTTTCGCTTACGCGCTCGAGCATCAAACCGTATTTTGCGAATTTCACCATCGGCGCCGGCGCCGTTGCCGCCGTGATTTCTCGCGAAGATCTCGCTCCCGCGGGATCGCCGAAAATCGTCGGCGGGATCGTCGCTTCGGATTCTTCCGCAAACCGTCTCTGCGAAGGCGATTCCGATTCCGGGAACGCGCTCGCGATGAAAACGGATTCGGAAAAATTGCTCGAAGCCGGAATCGATCTCGCCGCGCGCGCATGGACGGATTTCAAGGCGGAAACGGGCTGGAACGAACGCGTTCCCGCGCACGTTGTAACGCACCAAGTCGGCGTGCGCCACTCGTCCGCGCTTTTCGCTCGGCTCGGGCTCGATCCCGCGAAAGACCGCCGCACGTTCGACCGTCTCGGCAACGTCGGTTCCGTTTCTCTTCCCGCGACGCTCGCGCTTTTCGCGGAAGCGGGAACGTTTCGCCGAGGTGAAAAAGTTGCCCTGCTCGGCATCGGTTCCGGGCTCAGCTCGCTGATGCTCGGCGTCGAATACTGACCGCGGGAACGCCTTTCGCCGGGAACGATTTTCAACGAAAAAAAACTGTTCCGTTCACAAAAATTTTTGAAAATTTGAAAAGGAATCTTATTCATGGAATCTGACGACAATCGTCCGATGCTCCGCATCGACAAAGACTTCATCAGCGCGCTCCCGCTCATGCAATACGAGGGCAAAATCGTTCTCGTCGAAAACGAAAAAACGGCGAAAAAAGCCGTGCAGGCGCTTTCCCGCGAAAAAATTCTCGGCTTCGACACGGAAACGCGTCCCTGCTTCCGCAAA
>CAVEBA010000031.1:0-10518 GCA_963613695.1 Sphaerochaetaceae bacterium | reverse complement strand
CCGCAAAGGCGCGGGCTACATGGTTTCGCTCGTTCAGCTCTGCGGGAAAAAATGCGCGTATCTTTTCCGCCTTGATTATTGCGGCGGCGTTCCCGTGCTTTTTTCACTTTTTGAAAATCCGAACATTTTGAAAGTCGGCGTCGCCGTGAAAGACGATGTGCATCACCTCAAAGTTCGCGCGCCGTTTGACGATGCCGGATTCGTGGACGCGAGCAAATACACGCGCGCCGCGCGAATCGAAAACACGGGCTTGCGCGCGCTCACCGCGCATTTCCTCGGCGGGCGAATTTCCAAAGCCGCGCAAGTTTCAAATTGGGCGGCAAAAGTTCTCTCGCCGCAACAAATCGTCTACGCCGCAACGGACGCGTGGGTTTCCCGCGAGCTTTTTCTGAAACTTCAAAAACTCGGAATCGCTCCCGCCGTCAAATCTGCCGGTCCGATTTGCGAACCGGAAATTTCCGAAGAAAAAGAACGCGAGACGGAGAAAAATTCCGCGCACGGGAACGATGAAAAATCCGGCGACCGTCGGCGTTCCCGCCGGCGCGGACGTCGCGGCGGAAAAGCAAAAAAACCGGACGTTCCCGCGAACGACGTTCCCGCCGAAACCTCCGAAAACGCCGCCGCCGTTCCCGCGAAAAAAATCGCGCGCCGCAGACGCGGCGGACGCGGTCGCGGAAAGAAAAACGAAAGCGCTCCCGCCGAATAAATCCGCCGCGCGCGTTCCCGCAAATTCACAGATTTTTTTTGCCGATGAAAAATTTTCTCAAACAAGTCGCCGCCGGATTTTTCGGCTCGTGTTTTTCCATGTGCGCTTTCACGGTGCTGATTTTCGTCGGGCTGATTTTCGGCATCGCGCTGTTCGTCGCCGCGCTCGTTCACGCATTGGACAACGAGCCCGCCGCCGTTCCCGTGCCGACGGGAAGCGTGCTCGTGATCGATCTCTCGCGCGGTTTTTCCGATTCGCCGACGTTCGCGTCCGCGAACACGCCGAGCGCTTTTTCCGGAGAAAAAGGTTGCTACGGCTTGCTCGACACGATCATCGCGCTCGAAACTGCGGCGCAGGACGACGACGTGTGCGCCGTTCTGCTTCTCGGCGGGGACACCGCCGCGCAAAACGGATTCGCCACGATTTCCGAACTGCGCTCCGCCGTTTTCCGTTTCCGCGAAAGCGGCAAACCCGTTTTCGCCTACCTGCCCTCGCCGACTTTTCGCGAATATCTGCTCGCGACGGCGGCAGATGAAATTTGGCTGCATCCGTTTTCCGAGCTCCCGCTCAACGGACTTTCCTCCGGCGGAATTTATCTGAAAAACGCGCTCGAAAATCTCGGAATCGGCGTGCAAATCACGCGCGTAGGCACGCACAAATCCGCCGTCGAACCGCTCATTTCCGACCACATGAGCGCCGAAGATCGCGAGCAGCGGGAACGCCTTATTTCCGAAGAATGGGCGCTCGCGCGAACGGAATTGCTTTTCGGCAGACAATTTTCCGCGAACGCCGCCGAAGAAAAAAATCTCGAACGCCGCGCGAAAGCGTTTGATGCGCTCGTCGTTTCGCGCGGACTCGTTCCCGCGCAACTCGCCGTGGAAAACGAATTCGCCGACGCCGCAATTTACGAAGATGAAATGATTGACCGTCTGCGCACGCTCACGGGAACGCCCGAGCAAGCGCTCACGTTCACGCAGATTGCGCTCGAAGATTACCTGCGCGCGCGCGAAATCACGCTCCCGCCGCCGCTCGAAACGCTCACGTTCGCGGCAAACATCGACGCGTGCAACGCTCCGTTCGAAAATCCCGAGCCTTGCATCGCCGTCGTCTACGCCGAGGGCGAAATCACGGACGGTCCCGACGAACCCGGAATCGTCAGCGGAAAAGCCTACGCGCAAATGTTGCGGGAACTGCGCAACGACGATTCCGTGCGCGCGCTCGTTTTGCGCGTCAACAGTCCCGGCGGTTCCGTGTTCGCGTCCGAGCGCATTCGCCGCGAAGTCGAACTTTTCGCAAAGAAAAAACCGCTCATCGTTTCCATGGGCGATGTCGCCGCGAGCGGCGGCTACTGGATTTCGACGCCCGCGCACAAAATTTTTGCGAACCCGCAAACCGTAACCGGTTCCATCGGCGTTTTCGGCGTTATTTTTAATCTCGAAAATCTCGGCAAAAAAATCGGCGTGGCGAGCGATGCCGTCGCAACCGCGCCTTTCGCCGAGCTCAACACCGTGCGCCGCCCGAAAACGCCGGAAGAGTTGGCGATTTTCCAACGCGAAACCGAACGCATCTACGCGCAATTTTTGAAACTCGTTTCCGATGCGCGGAAAATTCCCGTAGCGCAGGCGGACGCCATCGCGCAAGGGCAAGTTTGGCTCGGCGCGCGCGCAAAACCGCTGAATCTCGTGGACGAATTCGGCGGGCTCGTCGAAGCAATCGCCGCCGCGCGGGAAGCCGCCGGACTGCCCGCGGACGCTCCCGTGATTTCCGTTCCCGGAGAAGTCAATCGCTACCAACCGCTGATCGATCTTTTCGACGATTCGAGCCGCCCCGTGGCTTCCGCGGGAACGGCGTTCGCGAAAAATTCGAATCCCGTGATTTCCGCGCTGACGAGTAATCTTTCCCGCATCGCCGCGCGCCTGAAAGCGTTCAACGATCCGAAAGGAATTTACGCGCGATTGCCGTTCGACATCGACGACGAAGACTAACGCCGAAGTTTTTTTTCGAATGAAAAACACCGCCGAACTCCTCGTTTCCGCGACGCGGGAACTCTCCGACGCCGTGAACGCGCTGAGTTTTTCCGAGCCGGTCGCATTCGTCTACAATCCGCTTGAATACGCGCGAAAAACGCATGAGGAATTTCTGCGCCGCTACGGGAACGGGCGCAAGCGCGTTGTGTTTCTCGGCATGAATCCCGGACCGTTCGGCATGGCGCAAACGGGCGTGCCTTTCGGCGAAATCGACGCGGTGCAAAACTGGCTCGGCGTTTTCGGATTCGTGGGAAAACCGCCGCGGGAACACCCGGCGAAACCCGTCGAAGGCTTCGCGTGCCCGCGCTCGGAAGTCAGCGGCAAACGCCTTTGGGGGCTTTTTCGGGAACGCTTCGGAACGCCCGAAAAATTTTTCGCCGAGCATTTCGTGACGAATTTTTGTCCGCTACTTTTCGTCGCCGGAAACGAGCGCGGAAAAAATCTCACGCCGGAAGATCTTTCGCCCGACGAACGCGATGCCGTGAACGCGCCGTGCGATCTTTTTCTGCGCCGGCTCGCGGAAATTCTCGAACCGGAATGTCTCGTCGGCATCGGAAATTTTGCGGAAACCGCCGCGCGGCGCGCGCTCGCGGGAATGCCGGTGAAATTTACGCGCGTCATTCACCCGTCGCCCGCAAGCCCTGCGGCGAACAAGGATTGGGCGGGAAAGGCGACCGCGAAACTCGTCGCCGAAAAAATTTGGTAAGGGGAAAACGCCGCGGCGTCAGTGCGCGGGAACGCGTGCGTTTTCGACAAGCCGGCGCAAGTCGTCGAGCGTCGTGCACGTGTGCATTTCGGCGCGAACGCGTTTTCCTGCGGGAACGCCGAACGTGAACGGATGAAGCCGCGCGAGCAACCAACGAATATTTTCCGTTCCTGCATCGCCGCGCGTTCGCGCGAGCATTTCCGCGTAGCGCAACATCGCCGCGAAAACGATTTCCGCCGGCGGTTTGCCTTCGTCGAAAATTTCCGCTTCGGGCGTTCCCGCAGCGAGCGTCGCAAAACGTTTTTTGATGCACGAAAAAATCCACGGATTCCCGAGCGCGCCGCGCCCGATCATCAACCCGCGCACGCCCGTTTCGCGCGTGCGACGAACGGCGGTTTCGGCATCGCGCACATCGCCGTTCCCGATCACGGGAACGCGCACGGCGCTCGCGACTTCGGCGATTTTTTCCCAATCCGCCTCGCCGGAATAACCTTGCGCGCGCGTGCGTCCGTGCACGGCAATCGCGCGCACGCCGGAATCTTCAAGGCGTTTCGCCGCCTCGACGTGCACGAGCGAACGCGAATCCCAGCCGAGCCGAATTTTCGCCGTGACGGCAGTCGCGGGAACGGCGGCGACAACCGCGCGCGCAATTTTTTCCAACAACGGCAAATCGCGCAACAACGCGGAACCCGCGTCGCATTCGACAACTTTTCGCGCCGGGCAACCGAAATTCAAATCGATAAAATCCGGACGCAATCGCGCTTCGAGCAACCGCGCCGCTTCCGCCATCGACGCGGGAACGGCGCCGAAAATCTGAATGCCCATCGGACGCTGTTCGGGCGTGAAATCCACGTCGCGCCACGTGCGTTCCCGCGCGCGAATGAGCGGCTCGCTCTGCACGAATTCGGAAACGAGCACGTCCGCGCCCTGCTCTTTGCAAAGCGCGCGAAACGCAATGTCGGTGAAGCCCGACATCGGCGCAAGGTAAAGCACCGGCGCCGAATTTTGCGCATCGAAAATCGAAGCGCCGGATGCTCCGAAATCGTTCAACGGAAAATTTCCTTACGCGAGCCCCTGTTTGCGAAGCTCCGCGACAAGTTTTTTCTGAAATTCGGGAACGTCCGCTTGCGGCGGGCGATAGCCCTCGGGGAAACCCTCGAGCCCGAGCCCGCGCGAATCGTAAAACCATTTGCCGCGAACGCCGTCGGAAAACGTCACATCGCCGCTCGCAAGCACGCCGGGCGCCTGCACGGCATCAAGAGAAACGCTCACGCCGCCCGCCGCGGGAACGGCATCGGGCGCCGCGGGAACGCCTGCCGAAGCGACTTCTGCGGGAACGTCCGCCGCCGGCGCAGGAGTTTCCTCGGCGGCATCGCGCAAGTCGAGATTGAGATCATCGACGAGAAAACGCACGTCCATATACGTCATCGAAACGCCGAAATCCTCGGCAATTTTCGTTTGAATCTGCGCAAGCGAAAGTCCCTCGCCGACCCACGCGGCGACCTGTTTTTTCTGTAAATCCGTAAGCATGAAATTTCCGTTTTGATTGATTTCCGGATTATCCGCGTTCCCGCCGGAAGTATCAAATCTTTTACACCGCACGTTCCCGCGGGAACGCAGTTTTTTTTATTTTCGACAACGAAAAATCGTTCTAAAATGCGAACCGTTTTCGGCAAGACATTTACTTTTGAAAATATCTGAAAAAATATGAAAGCTCTCGTAAAAAAAGAAGCAAAACCCGGACTCTGGTTGATGGACGTTCCCGAGCCCGAATGCGGACCGGACGACGTGCTGATTCGCATCAAGAAAACCGCCATCTGCGGCACCGACGTGCACATTTACAAGTGGGATGAGTGGTCGCAGAAGACCATTCCCGTGCCGATGGTCGTCGGGCACGAATACGTCGGGCACATCGAAAAAATCGGCGAAAACATTCGCCACCTCAAAGTCGGACAACGCGTTTCCGGCGAGGGACACATCGTGTGCGGCTACTGCCGCAACTGCCGCGCCGGGCGTCGCCACCTTTGCCCGAACACCAAGGGCGTCGGCGTGAATCGCCCGGGCGCGTTCGCGGAACTGCTTTCGCTGCCGGCGAAAAACGTCGTTCCCGTGCCCGATGACATTCCCGACGACATCGTTTCCATTCTCGATCCGCTCGGGAACGCCGCGCACACGGCGCTCTCGTTCAACCTCGTCGGCGAAGACGTACTCATCACCGGCGCGGGACCGATCGGCATCATGGCGGTCGCGCTCGCAAAAGCCGCCGGCGCACGCTACGTCGTCATCACCGACGTGAACGACACGCGTCTCGCTCTCGCGAAAAAAATGGGCCCGACGCTCGCCGTGAACACGATGAACACTTCGCTCCACGACGTGATGAAACAGCTCGGCATGACGGAAGGTTTCGACGTCGGTTTGGAAATGTCCGGGAACGTGCACGCGCTCAACGGCATGCTCGACGTCATGTCCTGCGGCGGGCGCATCGCGCAGCTCGGCATTCCGCCCGGGAACGCCGCAATCGACATGAGCAAGCTCATTTTCAAAGGGCTTACGATGAAAGGCATCTACGGTCGCGAGATGTTCGAAACGTGGTATAAAATGATGGCGCTGATTCAGGCGGGAATGGACGTTTCGCCGATCATCACGCACCACTTGCCCTACACCGAATTCGACGCCGGATTCAAGGCGATGCTCGACGGCACCGCCGGCAAAGTCATTCTCGATTGGAGCAAAATTTAATCGACGAATAAAAATCGACGCCGTGCTTTTCGCAAAAACCGAATGCACGGCGTCATTTTTTTTACGCACCGCCCGCAAAAAATGAAATTCGAACCCTATCGCCGTTCCCGCAACGAAACGCCCTGCGAGTGGCTCATCGAACCCTTGCGTTCCCGCGAAAATTTTTCCTTTCGCCGAACTTTCGGTTGCTGGTCGTTCTACCTCGGCGAAAAAAACGTGCTGCTCTACGTTCCCGCAAGCGACGACGACGGCGAGGGACTGCTCGTGCCGACGTCGCCGAAGTTTCACGCCTCGCTCATCGCCGAGTTCCCGAGCCTCGCCCCACATTCCCTGCTGAAAAAATGGCTCTGCATCAGCGCCGCCGATGACGATTACGAAGAAACCGCGCAACAGCTCGTGCACCTCATCCTGCGCGGCGATCCGCGTCTCGGCGTCCCCGGCTCAATCCGCGCAAGAAAGCGTTTAGCTTGACCGGAGAAGTGTGATTTTTTACCGGAAGTAATAGAAGTTTTTTAAGGGCTTTTTCAACCGGCAAGGCACAGAAGGGAAAGAAGGGAAAAAGTTGAAAAGTTTAAAAGGTTGAGGAGTTTAGGAGTATCGTGCGGATTTTTGCCGAAGGCAAAAATGAAGTAATAACTCTCCCGCGAAGCGGGAATCAACAGGCGCAACGCGCCGAATCAACTTTTCGACTCCTCAACTTTTTTTGTTTTTGCGCCGGGCGGGCGGGAAGGTCATTTTTTGAGGGAGATGTCCACGAATCCGTCCGATTTTTTCGAGCGACAGGATCGCGCGCGGCGCGCCACGGGGCGCCTTGTGTTCGGTTTTTCGCTTGGGGTTGCGGGAACGGCGCTTGCGATTTACGCCGTTGTCCGCTTTGTGTGTTTGTATGCCGGCATACCGAAACTCACGGCGGATTTTTTCCCGAATTGGGACGCGGCGGGAACGACGCCGGAGCTTTGGGATCCGCTCCTGTTGTTTTTGGTTGCGGCGGGAACGCTGATTATCGTCGGCGGCGCGAGTTTTTGCAAAACGCTTGAGCTTGCGGATTCCACGGGTGCGGACGTTGCGAAACAGCTCGGCGGGCGGGAAATTTCTCCGGCGAGCGATGCGGCGGACGAGCGGCGACTCGTCAACGTCGTGCAGGAGATGTCGCTTGCGTCGGGCGTTCCCGTGCCGCGCATTTTCGTTCTCGAAAACGAACTCGGAATCAATGCATTTGCGGCGGGAACGCGAAAGAATCGCGCGGCGATTGCCGTTTCCCGAGGGGCGCTCGACAAGCTCTCGCGTGACGAATTACAGGCGGTTGTCGGGCACGAATACTCGCACATTCTCAACGGCGACATGCGGCTGAATATTCGGCTCACGGGCTGGATTTTCGGGTTGGTGATTATCTCGATTCTCGGAGAAATTTTTCTGCGTTCGGCGGCGTGGCAGTCGGGCGGACGGCGTTCGAGCAAAGGCAATCCCGCCGCGATTTTCATCGTGCTTGGACTCGGCTTGCTCGTGATCGGTTTTGTGAGCCGCATTTTTGCGCAACTTGTCCAAGCGGCGATTTCGCGCAACCGCGAACGCCTTGCGGATGCGTCCGCGACGCAGTTCACGCGCAATCCCGAAGCGCTCGCGAACGCGCTTTCCCGCATCGGCGGCGATGCGCTTGGGAGCAAAATCAACTCGCCGCGCGCCGGAGAATTTGCGCACTTTTTCTTTGCAAACGGCGTGAACGCGCTTTTCGCCACGCACCCGCCGCTCGAGGAACGCATTCGCGCGCTCAATCCGCGTTGGGACGGAAAATTTCTTCCGCCGCTTTCCCGCGGAAACGCCGATGACGCCGAGGACGGGAACGCCGTTCCCGAGCCGATGTCGCGCGGGAACGCGAGCGCCCTGCCCGCGATTTTCACAACGCTTTCCGGGAACGCCGACGACGCGAAAGCGCTCATCTACATGCTGACGATGGCGGAATCGCCGGAATGCAACGTCGCGCAAGCGCAAATTCTCCTTTCGCGGGAATCCTCCGCGCTTTTCAAAAAAATGGAATCGCTTTGGGGCGAAATCGAAAAAATCCCGAGCGAGTTGCGAATCGACGGCGTTCGGCAAGCGACGGGCGCGTTGCGGGAACTTTCCGCGCGGGAACGCCGAGCATTTCTCGAAACGTTGCGGCTTTTGATTGCCGCCGACAATCAACTTTCGCTCGGCGAATCTCGCATTTGGGAAACGGTCGAACGCGCTCTGCGCACGGCGTAAACGTTCCCGCGAGGGCGTCGGAAAAAAACGCCGTTCGACATTTCGCTCGCGGAGCGATAAGCTGTGCGCATGAAGATTCAAAATTTTCTCGGTGCGCGACCGGCGCGTTCCCGCGGAGAAGCGCTGCGGCGCGGCGCGTGGTTTTTCGTTTTTGAAGCGACGATTGCGGCGCTGATTTCGCTGAATTATTTTCGGCAGTTCGACATTGATTTTTCGGGCGAAGGCGGGATTTATGCGTTCTGCACGATGTTCGGGCATTTTGCGATGTGGGGCGCGGTCGCGTGGCTCGTGTGTTGCCTGCCGTGGGCGCTGGCGTTCCCGCGGAAGCCGGTTGCGGCGTGCGTTTCCGTGGTCGCGGGAACGATTGGTTTGAGCGTGGTGGCGCTCGACACGTTCGTCTTCGGGCTGTATCGGTTTCACGTGTATAACAGTTTTGTGCTCGATTTGCTTTTCGGCGATGCGGCGGGCGGAATTTTTGCGTTTTCGCTCGGGCAAATTGCGCTGATGGCGGGCGGCGTGGTCGCGCTCGTCGTCGCAAGCATCGGACTTTGGTTTGCGGCGCGATTCACGGCGGCACACACGGGCGGAAAAATGCTCGGCGCAGTCGCGGGAACGCTCGCGCTGTTGCTCATCGCCTCGCACATGATGCACGCGTATTTTTCCGCAAACGGAAGTCGCTCCGTGTATCGCATCGCGGAAGTTTATCCGGGGCATTTTCCGCTGACGGCAAACCGTTTTCTGATTCGCAACGGTTGGGTCGATCCCGAAAAAGTGCGCGAAAAAATCAAGCTCAACGCGGGTTCGGCGCTCGAATATCCGCGCTCGCCGCTCGTTCCCGCAGAGCCGCCGACGAAAAATTTTCTCGTGATTTTTATCGATTCGTGGAACTTCCGCACGTTCACGCCGGAAGTGATGCCGAACGCCTGCGCTTTTGCCGAAAAATCACAAGTTTTCGCAGAACATTACAGCGGCGACCACGGCACGCGAACCGGCGTGATTTCGTTTTTTCACGGGCTTCCGGGAATGTATTTTAACGCGATTCGCGACGGCGGTGTCGGCTCGGCTTTCGTGGACGTGCTGATGAAAAACAACTACGAACCCGCCGTGTATGCGACCGCCGGGCTCTCGAATCCGCCGTTCTCGCGCACCGTTTTCAAAAACGTTCCCGCCGCGAAAATTCGCGATTACTTTTCAAAAGGCGTTTCCACCGCCGAGGGCGACGAACTGCTCACGCAAGCTTGGCTCGATTTTACAAAAAAATATTCCGCCGTTCCCGCAACGGAGCGTCGCCCGTTTTTCGGATTTCTCTTTTTCGACGAACTCCACGCGATGACGTTCCCGAAAGACGCCGAGAAAAAATTTCCGACCGACTGGGAAAATCCGCGCTACGAACTGCTCGGGAAAAACACCGATCCCGCGCCGTTTTTCAACCTTTATAAAAACGATGCGCACTGGCTCGACGCTCGGCTCGGACGCATTTTCGACGACCTGCGCGCTCGCGGATTGCTCGAAAACACCGTCGTCATTCTCACCGGCGACCACGGACAGGAATTCAACGAAGACGGGAACAACACGTGGGGACACGGCTCGCTGTTTTCGACGCATCAGCTCAAGGTGCCGTTCGTGCTTTTCGACGCCGCGCTCCCGCCGAAAACGCACACGCACTGGACGGCGCACTACGACGCAAGCGTCACGCTTTTGCAAAATTATCTGCACATCGGGAACGCACCGAGCGATTATTCCGTGGGAAAAAATCTTTTCGACGAAACGCCGCGCGAGTGGCTGCTCGTCGGGCATCCGGAGCAATGGGGCGTGATCGAGCGCGACCGCATCACACACGTGCGTCTCGGCGACTACGAAATTTTCGACCGCGATTATCGCCCGCTTCCCGATGCGAAACTGAACGTTCCCGTCTTCCGCGCCGCCGTCGAGCAAAGCAAGGAATTTTTCAAGAATTGAGGGAACGGAGAACTGGTGGACTGGTAAACTGGTTGACTGGTGAAGTGTGATTTTTGCCGTAGGCAAAAATGAAGTAAAAACTCTTCCGCGAAGCGGGAATCAACAGGCGCAACGCGCCGAATCAACTTTTCGACTCCTCA